>JBGCFJ010001266.1:0-4655 GCA_045106885.1 Saprospiraceae bacterium | reverse complement strand
ATAATATCATTTTTCTAATAGTTCTATTTCACCTATTCGCATAAATACATTTAAGTCTAATTTAAAATCTTTCACTAGTTTTTTCAATCGCCTTTCATAAGTTCCTGGCTCTGTCACCATGACGTGCATAGCGATGTATTTTTTTGCTTTAATCTTGTTACGTACTTGCGCAATAGTCTCCTTATCTTCAAAATACCAATCAGGTAATAAGATGTAATCAACCCGCTTTCCGATCACCCTTTGAATCCGTTTAAGGTTTTCAGGTAAAAATTCCGCATCTCCTGCATGTAAGATGGTCAATCCATCAAAATCGAGGAAATAGGCCATATTATCAATCCATGCATTTTTTTGTGGGTAGGAATGAATCAAAGGTAAAGCATGAATTTTGATGCCATCCATTTCATACATTAAGCCCTTGTCGGTTCCTCTTAAAGAATATATCTGGGTTGCCAAACCAGTATGCTCCATTGTATCAATAACTTGCTCTGGTGCTATTAAGATGGTTTCCTCATGTTCCGTCAAAAAATCCTTCATATAGGTTGGGCTGAAATGATCTCCATGCAAATGAGTTATCAGAAATAAGTCTACCCCTTCAAAAGGCGTTTTTCCATTAATCATATTATAAGGGAAGGGATTTCTGGTAAATTGGTATAATGGAATATCTGATTTATGCAGCGCATCAATCAGCACTTTTTTGCCTTGGTATTCAATCATAACACCTTCATTGGCAATATAAGTAATCTGATTTTTTTCTTCTTGTGAGAATAGATTGGTAACTAGTAAAAAAGAAAGGGAAAGTGTAAGGCATTTAGCAAATAATAACCTACGCATTTTACTTGCCCTTTTTACTTTTATCAGCATTAAAAATTTTGACCATAGTCCTGCTATGCTAAAAATTTTTGCCTCGCTAAAAGAAAAAATGCCTGCATAAAATTTGCGTAGCTTATTTATTTCTAAACCCGTAAAAAAAAGTTTGCTCATTTTTATTCACAATTTTGATTATCAGGAAAGCCATTTGGTTTCATCAATTGCAAATATAGGTAAGTTACAAAGAATAATGGGTTAATGAGGTTAGGAGTACTCATTCACTCCTAACCTCATAAATCTTGTTACCTCACTCCTATGCCATCATTTTTTCTCCATACAATTTAGCCTTTTGTTTCTTGACTTTATCCGATTTGATATAGTCATCAAATTCCATTAAAGTATCAATAATACCATTAGGTGAGATTTCAATAATTCGATTGCCTACCGAAGAAATGATATGGTGATCATGCGTTGTAAAAATCATATTACCAGGAAAATCTTTCATTGCATTATTCAATGCGGTAATAGATTCCAGATCTAAGTGATTCGTCGGTTCGTCCATTAATAAGAAATTAGGATGCGCTAACATAACTTTAGACATCATACATCTCACTTTTTCCCCTCCCGATAAAACACTGGTATTTTTATAGACCTCTTCTCCAGAAAACAACATTCTTCCTAAGAAACCACGAATAAATTGTTCGTCCTTATTTTCAGAAAACATTCTCAACCAATCCATTAATTCTTGGTCGTTTTCATTAGAGAAAAACTCTTCGTTTTCGTTAGGCAAATAAGCTTTCGTAATTGTTTGCCCAAATTCAATCGTTCCTGTGGTCGCTTCTGTTTTACCAGATAAGACATCATAGAATGCGGTTATTGCAGCAGATTCTCTACAAAAAAGAGAAATCTTCTCTCCTCTATTCATCGTAAAAGAAACATTCGCAAAAAGAACATCTCCATTATGGTCCACCTTACTCAAATTATCTACCTTCAAAATCTGGTCACCAACCCCCCTTTCTGGCTTAAAGTTAATGAATGGATATTTTCTAGTAGATGGTTGAATGTCTTCCAAAGATAATTTCTCCAAAGCCTTCTTCCGAGAAGTGGCTTGTCTAGACTTAGAAGCATTCGCACTAAAACGTTGGATAAATTCCATCATTTCTTTTCGCTTCTGCTCCGTCTTTTTATTTTTATTCGCTTGTTGCGCTGCTGCCAACTGACTAGATTCATACCAGAAAGTATAGTTTCCTGTATAAATTCTAATTTTCTTAAAGTCAATATCTACGATATGTGTACAAACCATATCCAAGAAATAACGATCATGAGAAATCACAATCACTAAATTTGGAAAATCCGCCAAGAAATCCGCTAACCAAGTGGCTGTTTCTGCATCCAAATCGTTCGTAGGCTCATCTAACATCAGAATATCAGGGTCACCAAATAAAGCCTGTGCTAATAATACTTTTACCTTTTGTGGTCCACTCAAATCCTTCATCAACTTATAATGTACATCTTCTTTCACACCCATGTGGCTCAATAATTCAGCTGCATCACTTTCGGCTGTCCAACCACCCATTTCTCCATACTTATTCTCCAAATCTGCTGCTCGCAATCCTTCTTCGTCTGTTGCCTCTGGATTCATATAAATGGCATTCTTTTCTTCTGCAATCGCAAACATCTCTTTATGCCCCATCATAACCGTGTCTAATACACTCACTTCATCAAATTCAAAGTGATTTTGTTTTAAGACTGCTAATCGTTGCCCTTTTTCAATACTAACGGCCCCTCTGTTTGGAGACAATTCACCAGTCATCACTTTCATGAAAGTAGATTTCCCTGCTCCATTCGCTCCAATTACACCATAACAATTACCTTGATAGAATTTTAAATTGACCTCATCAAATAAAACTCGTTTTCCAAATTGAACGCCTAATTCGCTTACTGTAACCATTTGTTTATACGGTTCACGGTGTGCGGTTGACGGTGTATGGCAGTACCAAAATTAATCAACAACTCACCTATTTTTAAAAATGAAAGTAAGCCTTATGCCTACTTATGCCCCAAAACGGCTACAAAACTACGATTTTATTGAAGATTTTATACTGTTTTATAAGGAATATTGTTTGAATGTTTTGTTAAATATGAGCCAAATCGAACAAATACACAGTGGTCTTCTCAGAAAATAACAACTATAGTTTTTCATTAATACAAAAAATCACTTATCTTTCGCCAAAATCTTACTAAATGAAGATTACGCAACTGCGCTTAGATAATTTCCAACAATTTAATCAACTCACCTTAAACTTTACGTATCCAGAGGGGCATGAAAAGGCTGGTCAGCATTAAATAGACAAAGATACATTGACCGAAAACGAAAAGAAATAAATTGGAGTAAATTATCTCCTCAAGATTTTTTTGATGAACTTATCCAAGAAGAACCAGAACATGTTTATTTCATTAGAGCAATCGAAGAAACGTTTGCTGTGAAAATTAATTTTGACTTAGTGAAATAAATTCAATCGGGATAAGGTCAATTTAAATTCGTAAAAAAAGAGTTGTACAGGAATTATTTCTTCCTTTCGGTGGTTTAGATAGTCAGGTAAAAAATTAATAATTATCCGTTGCCTTCATTTATCCGTGGGTCTATTTTCTACCCACGGATAAATGAAGGCAACGGATTTGACGAGTTAGATGATATTTTAAATATTTTTTAATATTAATCTTTTATCTGACGCTCTATTAATGCACCTAAATAAACAGAAAATGGACCAATTTTATTTACTCACCTTAATTTTTCCCACTTTATTTATCAAGTTCTCTTTGATAAATCCTATTTTTGCAGCCATTTTAGGAAGTAGGCGTTAATTTTTAGTTTTACTAAACACAAATAGTAATCAATTTCCTCCTTAATTCAATAATTACTAAATTAAAATATTAGGAGGTATAATTAAAAATCAAACCCTTTTCCAAAACAATTTTTAATATCTACTAGAAGGTGCTTACAGTATCCCACGTTGAAAATTGAAAATTGAAAATTGAAAATTATAATGAATATTTTAGCGCAAATAGCAGCAGACGTAGTAGCAGGAGTACAAACGCTTTACGGACAGGAAACTCCTGCCGAAAAGGTAGCCCTCTCCCCTACTCGCAAAGAATTTGAGGGAGATTATACGGTGGTGGTATTTCCATATACAAAAGCAGCGAAGAAGAAGCCAGCAGATATTGGCGAAGACTTGGGTAAATATTTGGTGGAGCATTCGGCTAATATTACAGCATATAATGTCATTAATGGCTTTTTGAATTTATCCATCAATCCTAGTTATTGGACCAACTTGCTAGAAGAAATTGCGGTTAATGACCATTACGGCAAAAAAGCACCCAATGGCAAAAAAATAATGGTGGAGTATTCTTCTCCAAACACCAATAAACCTTTACACTTAGGACATATTCGAAACATTCTTTTAGGATGGTCCAATGCTAAAATTTACCAAGCAATTGGTTATGAAGTGATTAAGGTGCAAATTGTCAATGACCGAGGGATTGCTATCTGTCGAAGTATGTTGGCTTGGGAGCGATTTGGAAGTGGGGAAACACCTGAAAATTCTGGGATTAAAGGCGACCATTTAGTTGGAAAATATTACGTTAAATTTAATACAGCATTTGTCAAAGAATATGCAGAGTGGCAAATGACAGCCGAAGCCAAAGGCGTTTATGCGACTAAGAAAAAAGAAGACCAAGACGAAGCTGCTTTTTTCAAGGCGTTGACTTGCGTTTGCAATTGATCTCGTACGGCAACAAGTCGTTTGAACAACGTTTTTTGTGCCAATTCTTGTTCAATATTGCGACGG
>JBGCFJ010001265.1:0-1691 GCA_045106885.1 Saprospiraceae bacterium | reverse complement strand
CCAGAAAGCGCAGTTATTTTTTCGGCTAAGAAATTAAAAAAATTAGTGCATACCCTTTGGTACGGACTCTTTTTTTTAGTTTTTTAGACGGACAAAGAACAAGCTTAATGGGGTAAGTTATTTTGTTCTTTTCACTTATTGTTTCTTATAACGGGCTTTTATTGGTTAGTCTAATTTTTTACCATAGAATTTCCCATAAAATATTCTATTAACCTAATTTTCTATTTAAGATTAAAATAATTAGATGGATTATTAGTACGAACAAAAAAATACATTTGTTTCGGAGGGAATGACTACAAAATACAAAGGAGGATGGGTAAGAATTGAAACAAATATACTAATTTTTTTTCATAAAAGATAGTCTATAGATTGATTAAAATGCCTTGATTGTAATTGTTGATAAAAAAATATAAATATTCGCTATGTCACAATCACTGAAAAAATCTATTCCCTAATACTTCTTTTTAGTTTAAGCATACTTTCTGTTAGCTATTTACTTATTGTTAATCATTTTTATAAGTGTAGATTTTGGAGAATAGTCTGTACTTTAGCGATTATTAATGATAAATATAATTTTACTTACAATATGCAAAAAATGAGTACTAATTACCTAGTCCTTTTCTTTTTATTGTTGATTATTTGTTTTTCGTGCAAACCTAAACCAAAAAGAGTAGCGGTGCCTGTTGTCCAACCAGAAGACCCTACTATGTGTTATGATATTGATAAAAATGCACCGCCAAGGTATTTAAGCCCTAAATTATTAGCAGAGATTGAAAATATAAAATCTAATTCGACCATAGCTAATGATACAAAAGGAATGGTACTTATCGAAGGTGGAACATTTGAAATGGGAGGAGACAATGACCAAGCGAGAACTGATGAATTCCCTAAAGTTCCTACACAGGTGAATAGTTTTTGGATGGATGCTACCGAGGTGACAAATGCTCAATTTAAAGCCTTTGTAGACGCAACAGGCTATAAAACGATTGCGGAACGAACGGTAGATTTGGGAGAAGTAATGGCACAATTACCTCCAGGTACACCACCGCCGCCAGCAGAAGCACTAGAACCCTTTAGCCTAGTTTTTTCATCGCCCAATCAGCCTGTGCCGGATAACCCAGCTTATTGGTGGCAAATGATTAAAAAAGCGGATTGGCAGCATCCACAAGGCCCTGAGAGTTCGATTAAAGGAAAAGAGAACTATCCCGTCGTACATGTTTCTTGGTATGACGCTAAAGCTTATGCTAATTGGGCTGGTAAACGATTGCCAACAGAAGCGGAATGGGAATATGCTAGTAGGGGAGGAGCAGCAGGAAAAATCTACCCTTGGGGAGATGAAAAAATAGAAGAAGGAACGGTAAAAGCCAATTTTTGGCAAGGAAATTTTCCTTATCAAAATGAAACTAAAGATGGATTTGAACGCTTAGCCCCAGTCGCTTCTTTTGCACCTAATGGATATGGTTTATACGATATGGCGGGTAATGTATGGGAATTTTGTTCGGATTGGTACCACGCCAATTATTATCCGCATCGAGTTAAGGCGAAACTGGTCAATAATCCTTTGGGACCAGGCAATAGTTTTGACCCTGATGAAACCACTATCCCTAAGAAAGTAGTTAGAGGTGGTTCTTTTTTATGTAATGATAGTTATTGTTCAGGGTATAGAGTAGCAGCTCGGATGAAATCTAGTG
>JBGCFJ010001264.1:0-5010 GCA_045106885.1 Saprospiraceae bacterium | reverse complement strand
CCTATTTTAGGTCTTTTCATTGCCTCAAATAAAATGAGTGACAAATTTTCAAAAGCCTCTTTGTTTTCAATCTTAAAAACCACCCCGATATCCTCATTTTTTAATGTTGTTAGTTCTTGATACAATTTTTGTACATCTTCTGGAGTACGGACAAAAGAATAACCGACGATATCCGCATTGGCTACAACAAAAGGTAGATTCTTAATGTCTTGATCCGTTAAAGAAGGTAAATTCAAATGTGTTTCAGGCAGATTAATGCCTTTTCTTGATTTTAATTTTTTCTTGTGCGTTTTAGTAATGACTAATTCAATGTCATCTGAAGTTTTTGACAATACTCTCCCTTCTATCATTCCATCATCAAAAAAAATAGGGTCACCTACCTCCAAGTCAATAATTATTTGCGGAAGCGTAATGCCAACTTCCGCAAAACTTACCAATTGTTTGTCATCTTTATAAACAGCTCGTTTCCCCTTTGTCGGTCGCTTAGTTAGGATTAAATGTTCTCCTTTTTTTAGAGGTAGATAATTATCTATTCTATTTTTTTTCTTCTTATTTCTAGGAATAGCAATTTCCGAGGTTCTAATTTTAGGGCCTGATAAATCCATGTAAATTTTAATGGGCAAATTTAGTTCTCTACTGATATTCTTTAAATTATCGACCATTTTTTGCCAAACTTCAATACTATCATGGCTTAGATTAATCCGAGCAATTTCCATTCCTGCTAAAATCAAATTTCTCACTAACTCTAAGTCTTCACTTGCCTCGGTAGGCATCGTCACCATGATTTCCGTCGTATGTCTTTTATTCGTTGTATTGAATAACTGATTGGCGTGTTTCGTCAATAATTTCCTAGATTTCCGGTAACCTAATCCTTCTATTGACAACTTTGGCGTCCATGATTTTCCTTGCAACAAATTAATAATACTTATAGCATTTGTCAGATTTTGCCAAACATAACTTTCGGCAGTACGCATGGAGGAAATACCATATTCAGATAGACTATCATGGACTTTTCTTAAATCGAAAGACCTTAAAATTAAATATCGGTATAAATTCTTGGCACTTAATGCGTAGTCAGGATGAACAGATGCTGCCATTTGATTAATAGCAGTTTCTTTGCCTAAAATAGCTTGGTATATATTGAGTAATTCCTTTTCTAATTTATCCATTTTTGATCAATAAAATTGTTGGAAATTTAATCATTTAAGTCTAGTATCATTTTCTAAAGGAATGATGCTAGCTATTTTTTGTATGTCTTGTATTGTCTGATGATGAGGTATTGGCTTGCCTGACTCATCAACATTCACAAAAACAATTTTATCAATAGAAATTATAGTCTTTTTAGTAAAGAGATTCCGAACTTCACATCGGAAAGTAATCGAAGTCGTGCCGATCGTAACAAATGCCAATCCTAGTTCAATCACATCCGCTTGTTTGGCAGTACTAATAAAATTAATCTCTGACATATACTTAGTCACTACTCGGTGATTGTTTAATTTTGTCATCGCATAAATTCCTGCTTCTTCATCAATCCACTTTAATAATTGTCCACCAAACAAGGTGTTATTCGCATTTAAATCTCCTGGCTTGATTAACTTCCTAGAGTAAAATTTCATGGTTCTTTCTGTTTAAAAAAGGAGTAAATTTACAGTAGCCTACTCCTTAAATTATTGCTTAAATCATGATGAAAAATGTTACTCGGTTTTATATCGTGATGTTGGCTAAAAACCGAGATGATTCAAAAATGATATATGAGCGTATGCTATATTTTGAAATCACCTCGGAATAGACAATTTTACTTTCTTTGTCGATGCAATCTAATTGCTACAAAAATACCTTTGCTTATCTAATGCTCGATCATACCCTTCATTTGCGCTTCGTTCAAAATCTACACAAGCAGTCATTGGGTTATGATTTAATAAATGAGCGATGCCTCGATTAAAGTAGGCTACTCCTAGTTCACTATCCAAATCAATGGCTTTACTAAAATCAGCAATTGCTTGGCTATGTCTACCTGCTAATAAATGAATATTACCTCGTGCTTTCCAAGCCATTGGGTTATCTGCCCGATGAAATAATACCTCATCTAAGTCATTTAATGCTGTAGTCAACTGCCCAATTTTCTTATAGCAAATAGCTCGATTAAAATAAGCGGATAAGAAATCAGTGCCCTCCTTATCAATGATCTTAGAATAGTCTGCTATAGCTCCATCAATATCTCCTAATTTCTTTTTGACCAAGGCTCTTTCAAAGTAGGCATTATGAAAAGTAGGGACTAACCCAATTGCTTTATTCAAGAAATCTAAACTAGTCGCATAATCTCCGTATGACTGGCTTATTTTGCTGAGATTAAACCATGCCATGGCATTATTAGGGTCTAAATTAATAGCCTGTCGAAATGCCGTAGCTGCTTTATCTACTTCTTCCATTTCTAAATGTACCAATCCTTTTAAATCATAAAAAACAGATGTATTACTCTGGAATAATGCCAAATAAGACAATTCATCTATAGCTTTATACCATTCTTTATTTTCCAATGCTATCAATGCGCCTTCAAAGTGAGTAATTGTAGCTTCTAACTCTGGAAAATCGTCAGTTACATCCGATCCATTTAATTCTTCATACCACTTATCCAAAGTTGTTTCATAGTAGGCTAAGCGATCAGACCAACTAATTTTTTGATATAATTCCTCTGGATAAAAAGCCAATAGATCCATTTGTGCCTGTGGACCATGAATACCAAACAATGCAGGCGCTATTGGATTTAAACGTGCAGCTATAGCTGCATCTTCATGTGCTTCCGACCGCATACCTAACTTATACTTTAACAAAGCCCGATGTAAGTAAACTTCTGGATATTGAGGGGCTAAATTAACCGCATTATCTAATTCCGTCATCGCTCCTATCTGATCTCCTTGACGAAGTAAATTTTCCGCTTTTGCCAATAGATATTGTATACTACCTTTATATACATCTCCTGTAAAATCGTTTGTCAAATTTGCTTGAAATTGGGCAAAAATGGGCGTTATATTCAGGCTCATTATCAACATTAATCCTATCGTTATTCGGCTCATATCTTTACTTTTTTAGATTAAAGTTTTAGTTAAAAACTAAGCAAACTTTTAGTGATGAAAAAATTCTAGGGCGGTCTTTAATTTTGCCTAGCCAACCAAAGCTATTTCGACCGCCCTGAATAATCGTCTATGAATGAATTTTATTGAATATTAGTTTTATTATTTACAATAATAGTAATACTATAATTTAAACCAAAAATGAATACTTTTGTTCAGAAGGTGGGTAAAAAAAATTAAGATTTTTTTAAGAAAATGCAAAAAAACTATCAACTGCTAATAATTTAGTGCGCTAAGTATCTTTTTAAAATACTAATTCAGCTTATACTATACTTAAAAACTGATAAAATGTAATCTCAATCACTCCATTAAAATGTCAATTCAAAGGCGCTATATTTGTTTTATTTTACTATTAATTGCGGTAAGCATTAGTACCTGTGGACAACAGTACCTTCCTAAAAAAACTAACTCTGGAGGAGAGTTTTTACAGTATAAAGACTATTTAGATTTTACAGTAGTTAATGAATTAAAATCATTAGCTAAACCCAATCTGCACCAGCAGGGTTATTGGCTTTGGCATCATCGAATCCAATTTTTACTTATTTCAACTAATAAAAATGCTGCTTTTGAACAAGCGGCACGATTTAATACGAACAACTTAGCTGCTCGACAATATGTAAATCTTCCACAGCGACAAGCCTATTATAAATGGGCAAATCTTTATTTTATCGACCATAAATACCCCGTTCGATGGATGGAGGTAGCTGACCAAACGGTAGGTAATTTGATGTTGGCGTTACCAAAGATAATTAGTTGGTTAGGTTATTCCAATCCAGAAATTAGACGATTTATACTCAATGGGAATAAATTGATTCTTGATGATATGTTACCAAGGATTAATGATTTCATGACTAATACCCATTTAGAGAAGCAACTAAGTAAAAAGGAAGCATTCCTTTGGGATGCCCAAACCCTTGCTGATGAGCAAGCATTAATTCAACCACTTTATGAATCATTATCTAAAGAAAGTATTGAGATACTAGAAAATAACTTAAAGACAACCTACGGTGTTGATATTGACTTATTGAATATTTCAGAGCGATGGGCTTTTGGCATGCACTTAATGAAGTATTTAGGAATAACCCCTGTTATGATGCCTGAGCCTGGTGGATGTTGGAGTCTTTTAAATTTTAATACCCCTATTTATGAAGAATAATTATACTCCTTATATACTTGTAGTACTTTCTTTACTATTTATAGCAGCAGCTATTTATTTTCATAATGGCTACTTTGATTTGGTCAATAGGTATATTTATAATGATGCAGCTATTCCATCAGCATTTAAAGCGGATAAATTTTATTTTATGAATAAAAAATTAGCCTTGAAAAATAGAACAATTTATGGGCTATGCTTTTTTTCGACTCTTCTATTTCTTTTCAATCGAAATATTACCCATAAACAACTTAGAATTTTACTTTTCCTTCAATGCTTAGTAGTCGGTATTGCTTTACTATTTTGGCTAATACTACCTAAAGGAGGATTAATTTATTAACCAAGTATTTCTGAATAGTGACCAACCTTATACCGCTTTTTAATACTCGCCTTTAAGTCTTTTCGAGCATAAAATATTTTACTTTTAATCGTTCCTAGTGGTACTTCCAATTGGGTAGCAATCTCGTCATATTGGTAGCCTGCATAATGCAGCAAAAAAGGAATTTTAGCATCCTCTTGTAGCTCATTGACAAGTGCCATTAGTTCGGCGACTATTTGATTAGATTCTCCTTTGTTGCTAGTAGATTGTGGCATAATGTTGTCTTTATTTTTACTAATTTTCCCTGTTAGAGTATAATTTCTTTTTTGTATTCTGTAATTATTAATGAAAGTATTCCGCATAATAGTAGACATCCATGCGCTGAAATTGCTACCAGCTTTAAAACT
>JBGCFJ010001263.1:0-4744 GCA_045106885.1 Saprospiraceae bacterium | reverse complement strand
TACTACAAATTTAAGAATATTCTTCTTTTTATAAAAAGTAATTTACAACGTTAGGCGGGTAGCCTTCTAAACGATAAACTCCTAATATAGAAGAATTTATGTCTGTTTGGGCTAAACCCCATGAGCTATCTTCGCTAAAGTAATCTAATAGTAAACCTAATTTGTCATCCGAAAAATCATAACTACTTAATTCTTTAATCCCACTCATCGCTCTTAATAAATCTATGCGCTGTTCTGCCCATTTTTCTACTTTACTCAAGCGATGGTCACAATTACTTAAAATGTAGCACAACCATAATTCCAATAACGTGCCTGGTAATGGCCCTACCCAATTCCCATGTACTTCAATGTACTTATTGATTGCGTTTCCTACACCTAGCTGCCCAATTACTGTATATAGTAACGGTAAGTCGTCTGTTCGTAAATTGACTAATTCTTTCTCCATTTTTTTTGTTTATGGAGGCAAAACAAGAACTATTTTTCCAATTTTCCTATTCTTATTTATGCTTTCTTTTTTTACCGAAACCCAAGTAATAAATGAAGTTGAACAGGATTATGTTTGGAACTTATATTATCTGATGACATCGGATTTTTTTACTGCAAGATAATAAGTATTTTGTGAAATTTTTTTTTGTCTTAAAATTGCAAAAGGTATTCTTAAGAAAATTACTAAGCTATAACAATCCATGTCAAAAGGAGCGCATCATAAATTTACCAGAAACAACTACCAGAAATACTTCGTATTGCTACTGCTTTTAATGATAAGTCTTAGTCTATATCAATGCATAGAAAATGGGACAACGGAAAAGATTCCAACTCAATCGACCAAAGAAAAAGCCGCTCCTAAAA
The DNA here is from genome assembly GCA_045106885.1 of Saprospiraceae bacterium. Classification (GTDB taxonomy): domain Bacteria; phylum Bacteroidota; class Bacteroidia; order Chitinophagales; family Saprospiraceae; genus JAFMDF01. The sequence continues at coordinate 3,895 of JBGCFJ010001263.1, read as the reverse complement.
AAACAAACTCCACTAATCCTAAAAAAGACCGTCAATATCCAAGCTCAGAAAAAACTATCCAATCCAATGCCAATGCAGGTACATTTACAGATATGCGAGATGGACAAGCATACCAATGGACTCGCCTAAAAGACGGCAAAAAATGGATGACAAAAAACTTAAACTACGAAATAGATGGTACTTGGTGTTATGACGAGACATCAATAAATTGCAATAAATATGGTCGCTTATACACTTGGCAAGCAGCGAATAATGCCTGCCCAAAAGGCTGGCGATTGCCATCTGATAAAGAATGGTGGACAATGGCTAGTCATTATGGAAAAGCTTATAATTCTTATGCTGGTCAAGAAAAAATGGAAGGGAAAGACGATGGGGAAGTAGCCTATAAAGCATTAATGGAAGGTGGTGAGACTGGTTTTACAGCATTATTAGGTGGTTCTCATTCATCCGCCGAAGGCTTTGATTATCTTGGTGCGCTAGGTTGTTATTGGACAAGCACCGATAGTAATGCTTCCAACGCAATGGGTTATTATTTTTACATACATAGTAGAGGGCTTGCCCGTGATAGCTATCATAAAGGACTGGGTTATTCTTGTCGTTGCTTGCAAGATTAATATTAGTCAATGGTCATTAGTCATTAAGTCATTAGTCCGATTTCTCATAAACAGGGAAAATAACTAATAAAAAAGCAGGAACTTTCTGCCTACCGCCACTGCCTACTGCCACTGCTTACTGCCACTGCCACTGCCGCTGCCTACTGCCACTGCCTACTAATTATTCCTTCCGCCCTCAATTTCATCCAAAAATTCTTCCTTCCCTTCTGTATCTTTAAAATCTGGAATTTTAGTGGCTCGTTTTCTTAATTCCCTAGCTACTTCTGGTTTACTAAAAGCATTGGCTAAAGCCTTTTGAACAGCTTCTTTTTTATACTCGCTAAAAGTAAACTCTTTTTTGACTTTTTTTCGATTGGTTTCAATGGCATAATCGTCAATAGTACCAGCGACATTAAAGTATAAATTAAAGAGGCCTTTTTTCTTAGCAGGTTGGGGCTTAAAGCCTGATTTATTTTTCAATTTAGCCATCAAAATCTGTCCAGCATTTACTTTAATATTATAATCAATATCGTTATTAAAAGTATGTTCTCCGCTTAATAACATATTCATGGCATTGGTTTGGATAAACATGACGGGGATATAAATTCGTTCGTTTTTAATTTCAAACCAATTTTGCATGTCTACAAATCTAACTTTTCCTAAATCATCAGAATTGGCATAAGCAGAAAAATCTTCTAGCAATTCAAAATTATTTAATTCTCCATCTGTAACGCCTACACCTGCAATGACTCTTAATTCATCGTATAATAAATTGCCCTCTGTATCAAAAGTGGCGCTGACTATCATATTCGCATTAAGCGTGCCTTCGATATGTCTAGAGACTAATACTTCTTGTCCAAAGTTTTGTCCTTGTCGGAAAAACTCCTTGGCATTAATATCATTACAAATAATCTTAGCCCTGAATTTTGGTAGTTTTTCAAAATAACCTGTACCATCAATATCAAAAGAACCACCCATTGCACCTGCTTCTCCAATAATACTCATCTGTTTGTTCTTAAACTCTAGATTTCCATTAAAGCTTTCGCCTTCTATTAAATTATAATTGAAGGATTCCACATTTGCTTCAAAAGTTCCTTCTAGAAAGTTGGTAATCACTTCTTTTCGATGAATATTTTCTTGTTTGATTGAGTCGGGTATCACCCCTACTCCTTTGGACCTAAAAAGTCCTTCTTCTACTTTTACTTCTGTCAATCCAACTAAGCGGTCAAGGTCTAAGTTTTTCGATTCGAGGGTCGCTTTGAATCTAAGTTTGGCATCTTTGCTATTAATAGAATCAGCTAATAAAACAGGTAAAAAATTATTAGCATAACCACCAAAAACAACTTCACTCCCAGCACCTTCTAATTTTAATTCTTCAATTTTGAGTTCATTATCTCTCAGTTCTAAAATACCTCTATCTAAAACCAAATCTTCTCCATTAATGGTCAATTCCGCATCATCAAATTCAAGCGTACCACTTGATTTAACCCGATGAATCCTAGAAGGGTTAATCATATCTTCATACCTACCTTCTAGTTCTAAATTGCGAATTTCCATTTCTCCATCACCGTCAGTAATAATAGGGGAATCAAAAAGAGTATAGATGGATTCTAAAGGCAAAGTACCGTCCAGTTTGAGGTTAATAATTGGATTTTCGAGATTAGTCAACTTCAATTGAGATTCAATTAATTCTCGATTAAAATAGCCTTTAAAATTATTAATTTCAAAAAGGGCATCTTTACCAGCACGTGATTTTCCACTTTTAAAATGGGCCGCAAAAGAAACGTCTTTCACACTACTCTCTAAAACAGTATGACTAATTTCGCCATCTACTAATCCAAAATTGACATCAACAGTCGGATTTTCTCTGGCATTAGAAATGCCTTTTATCGTCGCATCAAACGTAAAATTGCCTCGACTGGCAAATCCTTCTAAATACTGATATTCTTCGGGTAATAACTGAATGACAGACTCAATATTCCCTTTTTTGGAAGTTATTTCTAGGTCAAATTCTGTAGATGTCGTATGTGGTTCAATAATTCCAAAAATAGAAAAATTATTTTTGGCAACGGCTAATTCCATTTCTTGAAATTCGTAAAAATTATTCTCTAAGTCTACATACATTTTGGCATCATACCCTAAATCTTTCCCCACAAAATAGCGGCGACCATCTAATTCTACGAAGTTGGAATATATTTTAGCATCACTAATTAAAGAAAATTGGTCATTATTAAATTTTCCAGAAAAAGAAACATCCTCTAACTGTAATTTCATTTCTTGTTTTGACCGTTCGTCAATGTAGATTAACTCAATATCTTTTAAGGTCGCTTTATCCAGAGATAGCGCAAAACTCACTTCCGCAGCTGCTACATTTTGAGCAGAAGGTTTGGAGATAAAATAATTCGCTTTTCCTTTTCGGTCTACTTCTATAAATAACGCTCCATTTTCGACCACAACCGATTCTATTTTTAAGTTAGAAGTCAATAAGCCCAATAACCCAATCTTAAAGGACATTGTATTAGCTTCCAATAAAACACCTTTTCGGTTATCGGGTAAGACAACATTTTGCAAATCAGCATTGACATAAGGAAATCCTTTAATTAAAGACAGGCGAAAGTTTTCTACTTCCAAATCATTGACTAAGCCTTTATTAATTTCTGTTACCAATTTTTGCCCTATTTCATCTTCAAATACGACAGCAATTACTATAGAAGCAACAAATAAAATTAAAAAGGCCAAACCAAACCATAAGGCTATTCTTTTAATAAGTTTCATTGATGGGTGCGTTATCTTTTAAGAAATGGAGCTGTTTTGTTTTAAAAGTAGTTTTAACCGTTTCGTTTTAGGCTTGTAAAAATAACGTAATTCTGATATTGGTTTGGTGTGTTAGAAAGATTTTATTTTTTATTTTCTATTGAATGGAGATTAATTGTAGGAATTATTAACCGCAAAAGGTAGCTTTGTCACCATAAAAATTAATTGAAAGCTTTTTGCGGTCAATAGTAGGAATTATTAAGTGACATAAAAATTTCTTCACCCTAAACCTCTTGTTTTAGCCGCTTTCAGCGGTATTTTCAAAAAAGTGTATGGTTTCAAGTAACAGATAAACAACTAGAATATTAATAAAAAAAGCCCTCATGAATTAACATGAAGGCTTTAATTTTGGTGGGCGATGAGAGACTCGAACTCCCGACCCCCTGGGTGTAAACCAGGTGCTCTGAACCAACTGAGCTAATCGCCCGATTATTGTGGTGCAAATATATACAATGTTTTAGTTTTCACAAGAATTATTCAATAAAAAA
>JBGCFJ010001262.1:0-3176 GCA_045106885.1 Saprospiraceae bacterium | reverse complement strand
CATTCAATCTTAGTATTTTTCCATTGAGTGTATTATTTTCTTTTTAGTTCCCAATTTCCTTAGAAAATGGGGTAAATATTCCATTTCTAGGCTGTTCATTTTTGACTGTCTCTAGACTTCCCAACCAAGACACCACAGGATAACCCCTTTCCCGAAATATAATAAATTTACTACCTTAGCAATATCAAAAATTGAATCCAATTTAAAACGCATAATATGTCAGCAACACAATCAAGTAATACCTACGATGCCATCGTAGTAGGAACAGGCATTAGTGGTGGTTGGGCAGCCAAAGAACTTTGTGAAAAAGGTTTAAAAACCTTAGTGCTAGAACGAGGTAGAATGGTCAAACACGTCGAAGATTATAAGACCATGCATTTAGACCCGTGGGATATGGAAAACGGAGGAAAAACACCTGCTGCCATTTTAGCCAAATATCCTAAACAAGGTCGTTGGGGATTTAATGAGGCGACTCGTCAATTTTTCAATAAAGATGAAGACCATGATTATGATGAGGTCAAACGATTTGACTGGATTAGAGGAACACAAGTAGGCGGTCGTTCTTTGATTTGGGGCAAACAAACCTATCGTTGGTCGGATTTAGACTTTGAAGCCAATGCTAGAGATGGGATTGCTGTGGATTGGCCGATTCGGTATAAAGATATTGAGCCGTGGTATGCTTATGTAGAAAAACACGTAGGGATTAGTGGCGAAGCATTGGGCTTACCAACTTTACCAGATAGCGTTTTCCTGCCGCCTATGGAGTTAAACTGCGTAGAAAAAGAATTAAAATCAGCGATTGCTAAAAATTACGAAGACCGTGTCTTAACGATTGGTCGAGTGGCGCATATTACGGAAGGAACAAAACCTGGTGCAGGACGAGTGACTTGTCAATACAGAAACCGTTGTAAAAGAGGCTGCCCTTATGGCGCTTACTTTAGTTCTAATTCTTCTACGCTACCAATGGCAGAGGCGACTGGAAATATGACCCTTCGACCCAATTCAATAGCTTTTGAAGTGATGTACGATAAAGATAAAAAAAGAGCAACAGGCGTAAAGATTGTTGATGCCAATACAAAAGAGATTATTGAATTTAAATCAAAGATTGTCTTTTTATGCGCCTCTTCTATGGCATCAACTGCGATTTTAATGCAATCAAAATCCGATGCCTTTCCTAATGGAATGGGCAACGCTAGTGGCGAATTAGGACATAATATTATGGACCATCAACTAGGGGCAGGAGCGAGTGCAAAAATTGATGGATTCAAGGACAAATACTATACTGGACGAAGACCCAATGGATTTTATATACCAAGATTTAGAAATATTGGCCCTAAACGAGATAAGGTAGATTTTATCAGAGGCTATGGGTATCAAGGCGGTGCAAGTCGTGGAGATTGGAGTGCAGTCATTGCGGAACATGCCTACGGAAAAGACCTTAAAAAAGCGATAGTAGAACCAGGCGGATGGCGAATTGGTATGGGTGGTTTTGGAGAAACATTACCTTACCATGAGAATCATATGTTTTTGAATTATGATAAATTGGATAAGTACGGTTTGCCGACTATTGTCTTTGATGCGGAGTTCAAAGAAAATGAACGTTTGATGAAAAAGGACTGGATTGAACAAGCGCAAGAAATGTTAGATGCTGCTGGGTTTAGAGACATTAAATCATACGATTCTAATGCGCCTATCGGCAAAGGCATTCACGAAATGGGAACTGCAAGAATGGGACGAGACCCAAAGACCTCAGTTTTAAATAAGCATAATCAGGTACACGAAGTACCTAATGTTTATGTAACAGATGGGGCATGTATGACTTCCGCTGCCAATCAAAATCCATCTTTGACCTATATGGCATTAACTGCTAGAGCTGCTAATCATGCGGTAGAGGAATTAAAGAAAATGAATTTGTAATATGAATAAATTAATCTTATCTATAAATCTGCTATTCCTTTTAATGCTTGGCTCTTGTAGTCAACCAATAAAGGTGCTGATAATTGATGGACAAAACAATCATGAAGTTTGGCCTAAGTCCACCATCATGATGAAACAATATTTGGAAGAGACTGGCCAATTTAAAGTAGCAATTAATCGAACTAGATTTACTTGGAAAGCGGAAAAAGAAAAGGCATATCTATCTTTGGCAGGTGTACCTGCAACTGAAAATTTAGCAGCGCCAAAGTCTGACCAAGAATTCCGTCCAGCTTTTAAAAAATATGATGTGGTTGTTTCCAACTTTGGGTGGAATGCTGCTGCTTGGTCAATCGAAACCCAAAAAGAATTTGAGCAATATATAGCAAACGGAGGCGGATTTGTCTCCATTCATGCTGCGGATAATTCATTTCCAGATTGGAAAGCTTATAATGAAATGATAGGTCTAGGTGGTTGGGGAGGTAGGAGTGAAAAGGATGGTCCTTATGTCTATTATTCCAATGAAGGTGCGCTAGTCAGAGATACGACTATTGGTAAAGCAGGTAAACATGGTGCTAGACATGAGTTTCCAATTACTGTTAGAATAAAAGACCATCCGATTACAAAAGGAATGCCCTATGAATGGTTAACTACGGAGGATGAATGCTATGCCATGCTTAGAGGTCCTGCTGAAAACATGACCGTTCTGGCAACAGGTAAAGACATTTCGAAGAAAGCGCCAACCAATCGACATGAACCAGTTTTGATGGTAATAGATTATGGTAAAGGTCGCATCTTTCATTCCACCTTAGGACACTCCACTACTTCAACAGAAGGGGTGGGGTTCATTACTTCTTTCTTACGTGGAGTAGAATGGGCAGCAACTGGTAAAGTAACTCAAAAAATACCTGCTGATTTTCCAACTTCCAATAAGGCAACTAGTCGAAAATTTGAAATAAGGGAATAGGAAAAATATAATCTACCCATTCTGCGACTTTATTTTGCTCTTCTTCTGCGTTACAAAAATACTCATTATGCTACGGCATAACTCCGGTTTTTGCGCCTTGAATAAGAACAAACTAAAATCACATCTTTGGATACCTTATTTATTTCCTACTCCCTGAAAAACTAAAAATCATGAAAAGAAGAAACGCACTTAAAAATATTGGACTGTCACTCGGTGCAGTCACTATGTCTGCTACCGTCGTTAGTTTATTGCAAAGTTGCCAACAAAACACAGCAACATTGACTTGGCAACCCAC
>JBGCFJ010001261.1:0-11407 GCA_045106885.1 Saprospiraceae bacterium | reverse complement strand
CAGACCGTTTCGAAGCTACGCTCCTTAATTTTTTACTAAAAGAGCAGCGCTCTGACCCCGTCTGTAAGATTAATTAACCCAAAATTCCTTTAAGGAGCGTAGCTTCGTCACCACAAAAAATAAATTGAAATCTTTTTGCGGTCAATATGCCAACTCATAATTAGTGATGATTTTCTGATAGTTAGCCTTAATAGTATTCAACCAATCATACTAAAATATTCATATATAAATCAATAATTATCCCAAGCGTGTTGCTAATGATAAATGAGGAATAATAAGAGATGAATTTTTCATATTCATCACTCACTTATCTTCTTATTTGCACCAAACCTTTATAGCTATTCCCTGCTCCATCTTTCAGCACATAAAAATAACTTCCATCAGGTAATGCTTTATTTTTCCAAGTACCATCCCAGGCACTTTTATAACCTTTCATTCTAAATACTTCTGTTCCCCAACGATTAAAAACTACTAATTCATTATTTGGAAACTGACTAATCCCTTCAATGGTAAAATAATCATTTAGCCCATCTCCATTAGGAGAAAATCCTGAATAAAATTTCATAGTTGTTGTTGGAATCGTAGTACAATCGACATATATTTCAACAGTTGTAGTATCACAACCCGTCTCATTACAAATTTGATATTGCAATTCGTCTGAATCGCCACAAAAATCTTGATTGGGTTGATAAGTCAACGTGCCATCAAGGTTAATGACTGCCGTGCCATTTGTTGGTACTCCATCAGGAATAATAATGTCCATATTTGTAATCATTCCATCGGGAATGCTGTCATTTCCGAGAATGTCAATAATTACAGGGGAATTAATGGAAGTCGTGTCTAAGTCTGGGGTAGCTGTGAGGGAAGGGGTGTTGGACACAACAGAAATTATATAATAAGTTGTATCACATATTAGATTATTGTCACAAATAACTGTACAAATAGAATCTTTTCCTATAATTTTGCCAATTACTTGCAAACATAAATCTACATTATTTATAGTTAAGATGATAGTTTCCGTCAAATTATTTTCGCAGAAATCATCAATCCCTGTCACAAGCCCGCTTAGTTCTGCCGTCTCAGGGCAAATTTCAAGACTATCTCCTACTACTACTGTTCTTTCAATCGTTGCTATCATTGGTGCAGGATAGATGTTAAGATGCAGTAATGTTGTATCACAGCTTCCAAATTCATTACATCGCACTAAGCAAATAGTTTCTTGTCCTTCCGCTATTCCTTCGATGCTGGCACAGTGAGTAATCGTATCTAAAGTTAGATTGATTGCATCGGTATTTGCTACATCGCAAACCTTGATAAACTGTGTAATAGGTATGACTAAAGTCGTACTATCTAGACAATAAATTTGAGCGCTTCCTGCTAATAAATTTAGCGTATCTGTCTTAATACGAGCAACGTCGTAAGTTTCAACACTAAAGATAGTCGTATCACAAAATCCAAGCGCATCGCAAACAATGATACAGGCAGTATCTATCCCTATTTCAAGTCCCGTAAAATTCACACAAGAATCGTTTGCCGTCAGTTCGTATAATACCTTTTCTTGTGCAAACTTATGGCAAAGACTAGTGCTTGTCACCTCCCCTACCAATTGCTCCTTAGTTAAACAATGGGTCTTTTTTTCTCCTAGTAAGACCCTAGCTTCTACTATTTGGCGGCTACCACAGGTAGCGATAATTACTGTACTTTGAATGGTATTGTTTAAGGTATCTAGCATAGTAACTCGATGAACACCTGCCCCAAAACTTAATTGCGTGCCTTGGGCCTCCATACCAAAATTATAACCAATAAAAGAAGGGGTGTTAATAGCAATTACTTGTACAGACATGACACTATAACTCGTACTTCCATTTCCTCCTGAAATCAATCTTGCCGTTTCATCTAACACCCAATTTCCTCCTGTATCCCAGAGATTCATAGAATCTACTAAATCAGGAATCGTTTCAAACCTCCCTGCATAAGTCGTATCTCCTACTTGCCAAGCCGTTAAATCATAAGGGCCTGATGCCCCCTGCCCAAATAAAGTGGTATAGGTATAAGCACTAATCGTATCAAAATTACAACCTGCTATCGTATTTTGATAAGGAGCACCATTCACTAAAAAAGACAAATTAACCGCTGCTATCAAAGGCAAACTATCTAAACAAAGACTCACTTCAGCATCACAATTTTCCAGAGAAAATACTAATGTGTCATCAGGAGTACTACTAGGAAGCATTGCCTCCCATAGGTTCGCTTTCCCTTCTAATGGAAATAGCCAGCAACTCAATATAAATAGGGATAAACAACTAACCACAGTGGGTATAGTTCTTGTCATGGGAGATAATTTGTCGTGTACTTAGAGCTTATTGTGCATTTATCTTTTGGGTTAAAAACAAATCCCCAACAAACTCTTAAATCAGTGTTGGTAATTAGTGACTGGTAATTTGAGTGGTTAATGCAGTATGCAACTAGTTCACCATTTTTCAAAATTCAACTAGACACTAAATATTACATAAAAAATAATTATTCATTCACATTCAAAAACAAGCAAATACATAACTATTTTTTTATAATTTATCAATAAACCTAAAATCATGCCAATTAGCTACAGAACGATAGGATTTATAAGATTATATGTGGTAAAAAGTATTGGATAGGATTTGAAGTAACGTCTAACTATTGGAGTAATTCATAAATTATAGTTATCAACTATTTATAAATTGTATCACTAATAGTCTGTCATGTTTGAATAGAGCGTCAGCTAATAAACTGATAATTATCCGTTGGAAAATTAAATCTGTTGGGGATATACTTTTTTAAAGCCCAACGGATTAGCTTTCCCAACGGATTTAGATTTTGACTTGACATTTTTTGTAATATCAATTTTTAATCTGACTATCTAAATAGAGCGTCAGCTAAAAAACTGATAAATGGTTAGTCGAACGTGTCGGACACCTTTGGAGGTGTCCGACACGTGATTATCAATTTTCAAGCTGACTATCTAAAATGACGGGGGATTCGTAATCGCCAAATTCATTTGGCTAATTCTACTTAATGACTGAACCAGCCAAATGAATTTGGCGGTTACTAGCGACTTATCCACTCGACGTTTCAATCTTGACTAAACACTAGTGGTTCAAGACATAAATCCTTGACAGGTTAAATCGGCGTCTTTTTCCGTTATGCTGCGTTATTTTTTTCTCAAAGAGCGAAGGCTATTCTCAAAAAAATGCCTTGTCTAACGAAAAAACACACTCAATTAAACAATCAATTACTTATGACTTGAACCACTAGTTTTTAAATTTCATACTACAAAGACAAATAAACTTTCCTCATTTTTGATGGTGTGTATTTGGGTTTAACAGTTGCAGTACTGATTTTTTATGGGCGCATCTCAAATTGTTGTTCGTAGCTTAGCCCTCTGGTCTGAGTAGGTATGCTAAGGCTACTCAGACAAATTTAAGTTAACAATTTTCTGCTAACAAATTAAACTATACTCGTCAAAAAAACTCTGTGTACTCTGTTCCTCTGCGGTAAAAATAAGTTATGCTCGTCCAAGTAAAGATGTTAGTTTATTTTTGTCGTATTACTTACATATAGGAAAACTCAATGGTGATATTCCTATTGACTCTACCCCTAATTTTGGTACAACTATACGCTTTAAACTAGAAAAAATATTTTAAAGGTTAACGATAATCTAATTTACTGCCGTTCAAAATTTCCGCCCCTCAAAAACAGTAGCAATCACCTCTATATCTTTAATTTCCTCAGGATTAACCGTCAAAGGATTTTTATCTAAAATGACAAAATCTGCTTTTTTACCAACTTTAATCGAGCCAATATAATCCTCTTGATTTAGGTGATGTGCGGCATTAATCGTGACTGCTTCTAAGGCTTCCCACGCACTCACCCGCAGTTCTGCACCAAAGGTTCGACCGCCCATAGTTTTTCGATTAACCGCCACCCACATTAAAGTCAATGGTTCAACGGGTGCCATAAAAAAGTCAGAATGAAAACAGGTAACGATGTCATTTTCGATTAAATAACCAACAGGAGAAATACGAGTTGCTCGTTTTTTGCCCAAACCATTTTCGGCATATTTGCCCCCTAAACTATATAAATAATACGGTTGAATACTGCCTTGTGCGCCTAATCTTGCCATCCGTTTTACTTGGTCTTTCCGGATATATCCTAAGTGATGTAGGGTGAAACGATGGTCTTCTTTAGGGTTTGCTTTTTGCAATTTTTCTAAATTATTCAAGACCATTTCTACCCCTTTATCTCCATTTGCATGGACATGAATTCGGTAATCTTTATCCCAGAAAAATTGAGCGTATTTGGCAAACTCTTCTGGTTCAGTTAACCACTCGCCTTGATGCCCATCCGTATAAGGTTCCGCCATTTGCATCAATTGCGAATAAAAAGCGCCATCTGCCATTAATTTGATATGCTTGACAAATTTTATTTTATCTGTATTGTGTTTTTCTAAACTATCAATGATGGTAAAAGCAGCTTCCAAACCCTCCGAGTTTTTCGTAAAACTAGAAGCCATCGGAATTAAAAAAGTCCGAAAAGGAACTTGTGGATTATCCAATACGCCTTTGACTAATTTTAATTCTAAATCTAAGTTTAGCAAAGGCATCGCCATATCTGCGATAGTCGTTACGCCACCATTCCGAATCGCTTGAGCGGTCAACTGCAAACCTTTTGCGGCTTGTTGTGGACTTAACAAATAAGGCATCAATTTAGGGGCAGCAAAAAATTGTGCGCCCTTTTCATAGAAACGCCCTTTCTCCAATTCAACTTGATGATGTTGCCCTGCTGCTGCTTCATCAATTTGCAATAACTTCATTGCTGCCGTATTCATAATAATCTCATGGAAAGAATATTGCCAGATAACAATAGGTTCATTGCCATAACGAGCATCTAAAGCTGCCCGAGTAACCTCGCCGTGATATAGTTGATGAAAGCCCCAAGTAATGAGTGGTTGTGTTCGATTCGTATCTTTAGCCACAGCAGCATCTAAACTTAGCCAATAACTCTCGTCATCTTTTACCCCTGCAAACTGACCATGGGGCAAGTCCCAATCATTAAAAGCAATGATTTCCGTCTGTATTAAAATAGTCGCCAATAAGGGATGTAAATGGGGTTCGATAAAACCAGGCAACATGATATTTTCTTCTAAGTCGATTAATACCGTACTATCATTGGCTACCGTTTCCAATGCTTCTAAAGTACCTATTTGTAATATTTTATCATCTTTGATGGCAACTGCTTGAACCGTTTCTGGTGCGTTGCCTTCCATGGTTAGGATAGTGCCGTTGAAATAGATGGTGTCGGCAAAAGTTGGAGGGGTTGCTTCTTTTTCTTGGCAGGCAGTCAGGCAGGTAATAATAGCGAGTAAAAAGAGCATGCGATTTTTCATCTTATTTTTTGGTGTAAAGATAGAAAAAATCGTAATGTTTAATAAAATAAGATTTACTGATTTAACTCATTGATAGAGCGTCAGATAAAAAACTGATAAATGGTTAGTCGAACGTGTCGGACACCTTTGGAGGTGTCCGACACGTGATTATCAATTTTCAATCTGACTATCTAGATGATTTGCAAAAAGGCATCTCGATAAGTTGCTCCAATGGCAATCCGTTTATTCCCGACAACTACCTGATTATCCTCTATTTTATCTATCCAAGGCAACGCCACGATATAAGAGCGATGAATTTGAATAAAACCATTAGTAGGCAACAATACTAAAGTCTTTTTAATAGTAGACCGCACCATCACTTTCCCTTTTTCGGTATGGTAATCCACATAATTTCCATCCCCTTCGATGTAATAAATATCGTCATAAAAAAGGCGTTGTTTTTGATTGCCTGTATTTACAAAAAAGAAAGGATTAGTAGTTTTGGTAGTGACCATCAATTTTTCTTTCGCTTTCGTCACCGCCAATAAAAAACGAGCATAATCAAACGGTTTTAACAAATAGTCGACGGCTTCTACTTCATAGCTTTTGACGGCATATTCGCTGTAGGCAGTCGTGAAAATAATTAGTGGGTTCTTCGTAAGGTTCTTCAATAGTTGTAGACCAGAAATATCGGGCATATTGATGTCTAAAAAGACAATATCCGGCGCTTGGTCATTGATGTATTCAATGCCGTGAAAGGGGTTGGTAAAAGTCGCTGCTAAGTTCAGAAAAGAGACTTTGGCGGCGTGGCTTTTAATGATGGTTAAGGCGCTTGGTTCGTCGTCTATGGCTATGGCTTTAAGCATAATTTTATTTTTTTGGACACAGAGGGCACGGAGAAGACACAGAGGGCACAAGAGTTTTTAGTTAAATAATAGTAGCATAAGTGTAGAAATCATCCTGTTTGAACGTCTTAAAGATATAATTCTTCTTTTCTAAATTTAAACAAATATATACTATGACTTTAAATGAACTTACACACCTTATTATTGGCAAAGCCATTGAAATTCACAAAACACTTGGTCCTGGATTATTAGAAAGTACTTATCAAGAATGTCTTTTTTATGAACTAAAAGAAGCAGGCTTATTGGTTGAAAAAGAAAAAACGCTACCATTAGTTTACAAAGAGGTCAAACTTGAACGAGGTTATCGAATAGATTTATTAGTTGAAAATACAGTTGTTATAGAAATCAAATGTGTCGAAAAACTAGCTCCTGTTCATACCGCCCAAGTATTAACCTATATGAAATTAGGGCATCATAAAATAGGTTTGTTATTGAATTTTCACTCTAGAGTTTTAAAAGATGGCATAAAACGATATATTTTATAGACTAACCTAACTCTAATTAGAAGATACAGCGTCTTACAAATCTTTGTGGTCTCTGTGTCTTCTCTGTGCCCTCTGTGTCCAAAAGGTCACGCCAAATTTATTTCCAAATGCACTTCAAACTCACTTGGCGTTTCTTCAATAATCAATTCATATTGTTTTGGATACAAGGCTGCTAAGCGTTTTCTAGTATTACTTAAGCCTATCCCATTACTACTTTTGGTTTCTTTTTGAGTAATTACGCTATTGACCAAATCCATGACCAGCCAATCCTTATGAATTTCGATATTTAGCTCAGTAAACGTTTTTTCAGTTGTACTGATACCATATTTAAAAGCATTTTCTATAAACGGAATTAATAATAATGGCGCAATTTGATACCCTTCAAGATTCCCTCGTACTAAATTAATTCGCACTTCATTATTTGAAGTAATCCGCAATTCTTGTAGTTCAATATATTTTTTGATATAATCAATTTCTTTACTTAAGGAGATAAAGTCTTTTTGTGCATCATTCAAGTTATAACGCATTAACGTCCCTAACTTGGCAATGCCATCCGCTGTTTTTTCACTTTCTTCTTCAATGCCTAAAGCGTATAAAGAATTTAAGGTATTGAATAAGAAATGAGGATTGACTTGTTGTTTTAGGGCATTTAATTCGCTGGCGGATTTTTCTTTTTCTAGGGTGATGATGTCATTTTTCTGTTTCCACCATTGGTAAACTAGAATTAATGGAATCGTTGAAAACATCCATTGCCACGGTAAAAAATTGGGAAAAACATAGAACCAATTGATTTGTTCTCCTTTTGGAATCCACATTTCAGGGGCAACTCTCCAAGTTTGCCCTGATACCAGAAAATCATTAATAATAATGGCAAATATTGGTAGAAATAACATGGCTAAACCAATAAAAGAGAAGACATAATAAAATAGTCCTTTAGTTTTAAAAACTTTTTCAATTAGCAAATAATGATTTATTCGATAAAAGAGATAAATTGTAAAAAATAATAATAACCATTTTAAAAAATCCAGAAAAACTTCACCAACATAGTAGACTAAATCACCATGTCCAACAATAGACCTATTAAATGGTGGAAAGGAAAATAATAGTGCTATGGAAACTATTAATAGTAAGAATGCTCTTTCTACTTTAATCTTTTTTAATTGTGCAACTATATCTAGTTTCTTTGTAAGAAAATCATTTAATTGGATAATTAATTCAACTACTAGTATAGCTATTCCAAAAATTACAGGCGTATCCACATGGACTCGTAGGGCTGAAAAAAATTGGTCAATATTATAATGAAACATTAAAACAATATGGATGACAAAACAGTATACCCAAAGTAACCTAAATAGCCAATAGTTTAATATTTTTTTAAACAGGTTTCTAAAAAAACTGAATAAAACAACAGGTAAAAAAAGTAATAAAGCAGAACCTGCAAATTGAAAATATAATGTCCATTTTTCTGGAACCAAGTACACTAACCGTTCTCCTGTTTCTGTATCTAGGAGAGTCATAATTCTATTAAAGCTAATGAAAATTATAGTTGTCAGAAATATCCAAACTGTATTAGTTGCTAAAAAATGTCCGATTTTATTAGTAATTGCTCGCATAATTGATTCGTTTTTGTGATAAGTTGAGTGGTTACTTTACATTACACCTCATAAACTCATAAACTCATAAACTCTTAGAGTTACTCTTCAACTGGAAAATCCGCCAAAATAAAATCAAACCCAAACTCATCCTGCCCAATATCCATCGTTTCTAATTTAATACTCGGGTCACACCACTTTAATTTACTTTCCACATTCCCCCTAATCGTAAAGGTCATATAATCCGCTACAAATTCACAAGGTTTAGGCGCTTCGCCAGCACTTCCTTCCACTACCTCCAAATCTCCTGTTCTAATAATCGTTTCTGCTGCACCGTCCTTTAAAACAATCGTTTCTTCGATAACTCCTCTAACATCATTTTGGGTTTTATAAGCAATCGTTAAATCCTCTCCTGTCGAGTTTCTAACATATACGGTATAGCTTGTTGCCATATCGCAGCTAAACAAGCAAAGGGTCATCAATAAAAATAATACTACATTTTTCATAATTCGGGTTTTAATATTTTAAAGATAATATACAGAATAGAGACCATTTCATTGAGAGAATAGAGATAAAAATAGTTGGAATCAGCAGCTAATAGCCAACGTTTTAACAATATTCTATTTTAATCTCTTTTCTCTGCGCTCTATTCTAAATGATTATGCAAGTATAAGCGCATCAAAATTTTAAAAAAAATGGATGTGGTGAACTGCCTTTATTTTGTGACGAACTAATTCGGTTGCCAGTTGCCAGTTACTGGTTGCCTGTTACCTGTTTGGCAACGGATAACTCAGGCTGACCGTTAATGCGTTTCGTAACCACCAAATTTATTTGGTAGGTTCTACACGAAGTGATGGTCAATATATTACATAGAACCAGCCAAATAAATTTGGCGGTTACGTACGATACAAACACCATTTGCAGTCAGCCTGAACAGGCAACAGATTTCCTCCTAGGTTCGTCGAGATTCCTTCTTGGACAATCGACTAAAGTTGTTTTTAGAGCAAAAGAGGGGTATATTTGAAGTGTTGATTAAGTAATTGTTTAACAGTTATTTATACAACATAAACAGCCACAACGGATAATAATATTCGTTTCGTTGGCAGTTTTGAGAAGGGCGATAGTGGCAGTACTATTATTGCCGCTTTGCCTTCTGAAAAAATAAAGCGGATTATTAATTCGCATCCAATATAAAAGTGAACTAACCATTCACTTTACGATACAAACAGCCTCAACGGATTCCCCTATTCGTTTCGTTGGCAGTTTTGAGAAGGGCGATAGCGGCGGTAAATTTATTGCCGCTTTGCCTACCAAAAAGAACAATATAACCAAATGAAATTATTCACCAATCATAAAATTATAAAAACCGATTTAGGGAAATTCACTTTGGCTGACGCTTTGGAGAAACTCAAGCAAGAAGATTTTTTCAAACATAATACCTCTTTTCATCTAATAAGAAAAGTAAGTGAGCAGCATGTAATATTTGGCATACCTAGAAATAGAGCTACAGCCAAACAAATACACGAATTTGTATATAAGCCTATGGAAAAAGTAATTGAGGTAAGCAGTAAATATGAAAGTATTTTTTCGCCCAATTATTGGCTCCTCTTACTTCCAATACAAGTAATGTACTTAGGTGGAATAGAATTAGTGCAAAGAGAATGGATTACTTTCTTCTTTACCATAGTAGGCATTACTATTTTTATAGTATGGACTGCATTTACTAGTATTAAATATGATTCCGCTATTATTGAAAGAGCATTAGCCATTCGATTAAATTATCTGGCAAGGAAAAAATAGAGAAATTTTCCTTTGAACCTTTGTGCCCTTATACCTTTAAACCCATTTTTTAAACCATTTAAAATAAAACGCCATGATGGAAACCATTGTAATTATTCTAATTATCGCCATCCCGATTATGATTTCGGGCTTATTTACTGTCAAACAACAAACGATTGCTCTTGTCGAACGCTTTGGGAAGTTTAGCAATATAGCATTGCCAGGCTTACAATTTAAAGTTCCTTTGATTGATAATGTCGTCGGTCGAGTGAGTATGAAAATACAGCAGTTGGATGTGATGGTAGAAACCAAAACCAAAGACGATGTATTTGTCAAATTGAAAGTATCGGTTCAATATAACATTCTAAAAGATAAGGTATTTGATGCCTTTTATAAATTGGAATTACCAGAGGAGCAAATTACGTCTTATGTATTTGATACGATTCGAGCAGAAGTACCGAAGATGAAATTGGACGAAGTGTTTGAAAGAAAAGATGATATTGCGATTGCCACTCGTAGAGAGTTGGAAGAAGCGATGAAGGAATACGGTTATGGTATCGTCAAAGCTTTGGTCACAGACATCGACCCTGATGCCGAAGTGAAAAAAGCGATGAACCGAATCAACGCTTCTGAAAGAGAGAAATTAGCCGCAGAGTATGAGGCAGAAGCTGACAAAATTCGCATCATTGCCAAAGCGAAGGCAGAGGCAGAAAGCAAGCGTTTACAAGGACAAGGTACGGCTGACCAAAGGCGAGAAATTGCCAAGGGATTAGAGGATTCTGTCGATGTATTGAATAAGGTAGGGATTAATTCTCAGGAGGCATCGGCTTTGATTGTGATTACGCAGCATTATGATACTTTACAGGCAATGGGCGAAAGCACCAATAGTAACTTGATTTTATTACCAAATTCTCCATCCGCAGCCAGTGATATGTTGTCGCAAATGGTGACTTCTTTTGCCGCTTCTAAGCAGATTGGGGAGAGTATGAGTAAGCAGAAAGCTGTTTTGCCTACAGAATCTAAAGATAAAGTCTGGTAAAATTAGGCGTTGATAAAAATCGGTTTTACAAAAAAAACGCCTACTAATCGTATAATAAAAATCAGTTAGGCAAAGTGGAGAAAATAATTAGCCAGTTAGACCAGTCAATTTTTCTTCTAAGGAATTCAAAAAATGCTTGCATAATGGATTATGGACGCATTTTTTGAGTTTCTTAGAAGGGAAAAAGGCGGTATAAATGGTTGATT
>JBGCFJ010001260.1:0-3024 GCA_045106885.1 Saprospiraceae bacterium | reverse complement strand
ACAAGTTAAATCGGCGTCTTTTTCCGCTATGCTGCGTTATTTTTTCCTCAAATAGCACGGCTATTCTTAAAAAAAATGCC
This sequence comes from Saprospiraceae bacterium, assembly GCA_045106885.1. Taxonomy (GTDB): domain Bacteria; phylum Bacteroidota; class Bacteroidia; order Chitinophagales; family Saprospiraceae; genus JAFMDF01. Next base: position 2,944 of record JBGCFJ010001260.1, on the reverse strand, counting down.
TTGCCTAGCAAAAAAATACACTCGATTAAACTATCAACTACTTATGATTTGAACCACTAGTGCTCTTTTTATTTGCCAGACATGGTCTAAACAAATTTGTTCAAAAGCAAAGCCTTGCCAAGTTCTTTGAGTTGGATTATCAATTAAGTTAGCCCAAGCATCCCTTCCTTGATATTTGCCATTTTTAATAAATCTAAAATAAAAAGCAGTATAATAATCAGACAGCCTATAAAGCGTGTTTTTTTGTTTACTATCTAATGAAATATAAGAACATATAAAACCACTTTCTTCTAAATCGGCTAGTACCTTTGTTAAGGTACCTCCTGAAGAAATACCTGATTGTTTAATAATTTGACTTCTTTGTAAACCTTCATTTTTGGTCGAAAGCACTTCAACAATTTTTTCATAAATTTCATATTTTTTAAATAAAGACCGATAAAGATTGAAAAACTCATTCTTTAGCAAACCTGATTTATCAAAGAGTAATTCTTGAATATTTTGAGGCGCACTCAAGTAAGGCTGAATAGCATCTAGATAATAGGGAATTCCTCCCAATGCCATATATAGCTGTGTAATTTGATAACGTTCTAATACACAGTTTTTAGCAAGTAACATTTCTTCTGTTTCTTGTAGCGTGAACGGTTCAATTTTCATTTTTTGAGTAATGCGATTATGTAATCCACCACTATTATTGATTAGAACATTGACCATCCATGAAGCTGCTGAACCACAAACAATTAATAAGACATCTTTTCTATTGGTTGCCCAACTATTCCAGAAATGTTCGAATCCTGCTTTTAGGCTTTCAGAAATAACTTTAATAGACTTCGTACATGGTCAACGGACCCAATATTAAATCGAGCTTCAGATTGGACGTCGCCTACTTTTACCGTAAAAGCGGCGCTAGGTAAAGCTTTAAAAGTATCCTCGTCGGTATGGTCATCACCGATGGCAAAAATAAAATCCCATTCTTTAGAAGTACTCCATCCTCTGGTTGCTTGCCCTTTGCTGACCCCTGCATTTTTAATTTCTATGACTTTGTTACCTTCTAAAACTTGTAAGTCTAAATTAGCCGTTAAGTAGGTTAAAACGTCTCTGAATTCTCGAATTCTTTTAGCTCCTAATTCTTTATCAATTTTTCGATAATGCCAGGCTAAAGAATAATCTTTTTGTTCGATAAAAGATCCTGGCGTTCGTTCCACCATACTTTCCAAGACAGATTGTACATCGGGTTTCCATTCATTGCGCAGTCCTGGGTTTTTTTTCCATTTTTTGCCTTTTTTAGTCCAAACACCATGTTCTGCGGCAAATTCAAGGGGTAAATGCCCCAACCAACGATTAATGGTTTCCTTATCTCTACCTGTATTGATGACTACTTTATTTTGTTTGTCTGCACATAACTGTTCTAAAATAGTCAATAATTCAGCATCAGGAACGACGGCTTGTGGGTCGTTTTGAAAACTCATTAAAGTTCCATCATAATCCAAAATTAACAATCGTTGGGAAGCTTGTTGATAAGCTTCAATGAGTCCTTTGGCGGTATCGCTGTTGAGTAAATGCACTTCGCTATTTTTTTGTTGTTGGGTTAAATCTATGAGGTTATTAATAAAATTCTCTGCCCAGTTTTTGACATTGTATTTTTTGAGCCCTTCTTGCATTTTTTTGAGTCGCCATCTTTGCTCTGAGCTATTCATCTCAATGGCTGTTTTCAAAGTCTCTACTATGTCCGCACTATCATGAGGATTGACAATTAAGGCTTCTGTTAATTCATTCGCTGCACCAGCCATTTCACTTAAAATTAAGACGCCTTGTTCACTGGTTTCTTTACTGGCAATATATTCTTTGGCAACTAAATTCATCCCATCTCTCAAAGGGGTAATCATGGCAATTTGAGATACTTTGTAAAGCGTCGATAATACTTTGAAAGGAAGGGAACGATAAAAATATTGGATAGGCGACCAATCATAAGAACCGTATAAGCCATTAATTCTACCGACTAAAGAATCGACTTCTCCTTTTAATTCTTGGTATTGGTCCACGTTGGAACGCGAAGGAACAACGACTAATAAAAGGGTGACTTTCTCAATATATTCGGGATAAGTTTCTAAAAAAAGCTCAAAAGCTTTAATTCGTTGAGGAATTCCCTTCGTATAATCGAGACGGTCAATAGACAAAACAATGGTCTTTTTGCGTGCCATGCGCTCAATCTTGAAGGCCTCGTCTCTAGGGTCTAAGGTTACTTCATGTTTGGCATATTTCCAATAATCTATCCCCATTGGAAAAACATCTACATTAACCATTCTGCCTTTGACCACCATTTTTCCAAAATTATGCTCATTTCCAGAGATTCTATAAGCGGCACTCAAAAAATGCCGCATATAATTATAGGTATGGAAACCAATTTGGTCTGCACCCAAAACACCATCTAATAATTGTTTACGCCAAGGTAAAACCCGAAATATTTCATAAGAAGGAAACGGAATATGTAAGAAAAAACCAATACTGGCGGTAGGAAACTGTTGCCGAATCAATGCGGGCAATAGCATTAATTGATAATCGTGTACCCAAATTAAATCCCCTTCTTGGTAATTTTCTGCTACTGCTTTCTGAAATAGTTGATTGACTTTTTGATAAGCGTCCCAATAGGTATTATTATTATAAGTCGTAAATTGAGTAAAATAATGAAAATGTGGCCAAATTACCTTATTGCTGAACCCTTCGTAAAAACATTCAATATCTTGTTGACTCAAAAAGACAGGTACTAAACCATCTTTTTTTAAATCGTTTTTAATAGCGGCTCGTTCCCAATCATCTATAATCGCCTTGCCAGGCCAACCAATCCACAATTTTTCCACAGACTCATCTAAGGAACTTAATCCCGTTGCTAACCCTCCTGCACTTGGATGATACATTAATTCCCCTTCCTTTTTATCAATGGTGATGG
>JBGCFJ010000126.1:0-2854 GCA_045106885.1 Saprospiraceae bacterium | reverse complement strand
TATATGTAGATGAAAATACGGGTGCTGCGGATTTAAGTATGGACCCTAATAATCCTAGGGTTTTATATGCTGGCATGTGGGAACACCGACGATTTCCTTGGACGGTGCAAAGTGGTGGACCAGGTTCTGGTATTTATAAATCAACGGATGGTGGTGACAATTGGGAGGAATTAACCAAAGGGTTGCCTAAAGAAATGGGAAAGGTAGCCGTAGATGTCTCCCCTGCTAATCCTAATCGGGTATTTGCCAACATAGAATCTCATCCAGAAAAAGGCGGTGTTTTTCGTTCGGATGATGCGGGAAAAACTTGGAAGCATGTATGTAAAGACCGAGTAACTGTTGCTAGGTCTTGGTATTATATTGAAATTTTTGCCGATCCTGTTAATCAAGACGAAGTTTATGTATTAAATGCACCCGTTTTAAAATCAACCAATGGAGGTGCTTCTTTTAAGCGGATTCCAATTGGACATGGGGATGAACACGATATGTGGATTAACCCAGATAATCCGCAAAACATCATTGTCGGAAATGATGGAGGAGCGACGATTTCTTTTAATGGTGGGAAAACTTGGTCTACTCAAGAAAATCAACCAACAGTACAATTTTATCGAGTCATTACAGATAATCAATTTCCATACAGAATTTATGGTGGTCAACAAGATAATTCGACCGTTAGTATCGCAAATAAGGCACAAGGCGGCATTGGTTGGAAAGATTGGTACCCTGTAGCAGGTGGCGAAAGTGCATTTATTGCTTTTGATGCCGACAATCCTAAAAAAGTGTATGGTGGTACTTATCATGGAATTATGTCCGTTTGGGATGCGGATACTAGAACCCGAAAAGATATTATGGCTTATCCTGTCATTGGTTTGGGAATGGTGCCAAAAGATATGAAATATCGCTTTAATTGGAACTCACCGATAGTGTCTTCTCCGCAAAATTCTTCGGTTATGTTTCATGGTGGAAATAAGGTGTTAAAAACGACCAATGGTGGCATGAGTTGGGAGGAAATTAGCCCAGATTTAACGAGGAATGATAAAAAGAAACAAGGCGTTGGTGGTATTCCTTTTACAATAGAAGGCGCTGGTGGTGAAAATTATAATACCCTAAGTTATTTAGAAACTTCTATTCATGATGCGGATGTGCTTTGGGCAGGCAGTGATTGTGGACTAGTGCATCTTACCCAAGATGGTGGCAAAAATTGGAATAATGTCACACCAAATGGTTTGGGAGAAGTAATTATTAATGCAATAGATGTTTCTCCGCATGACCCCGCAACTGCTTATGTTGCTGCGACTGGTTATAAATTTAATGATTTTACCCCAATGGCATTTGTGACGAAAGATTATGGTAAAACATGGTCAAAAATCACTTATGGTTTTGGAAAAGACCATTTTGTAAGAGTTATTCGTGCCGACCCAAAACAGCCTAATTTATTATATGCAGGAACTGAAGGTGGTTTATATTTTTCTAATAATAATGGACAACAATGGCATAAATTTGACTTAAATTTACCCGTTACGCCGATTACAGATTTAACTTTTCAAGACAATGATTTAGTGGTAGCAACTTCTGGTAGAGGTTTTTGGATTTTAGATGATTTAGGGGCGATTCAGGAAACTAAAGGTAGTGTTGGTACGGGAAATAAAGTCCAGATATTTACACCTAAACCAACGGTTAAAGTAAGTTGGGGTGGTAGAAGTCGAAAATCAAATGTGGGTAAAAATCCAGAAGATGGGGTATTGATTGATTATTACCTACCTGAAGCTATGGATACGGCTGATTTAAAATTGGAAGTATTGGATTTACTGGGTAATGTTGTTAGAACTTATACAAACAAAAAAGACAAAAACTTTAAGCGATATGAAGGTGGACCTGGTCCAAAAAAAGTGCTACCTGCTAAGAAAGGCGTCAATAGGGTAGCGTGGAATTTTAAAAGAAATTCTATCCCAGGAGTACCTAATGTTTTTGTAACTGGAGGATATGGAGGTTCTTCCGTCGCACCAGGTAACTATAAGATAAGATTAACAGCCAACGGTGAAATGGTCGAAACGGAAGCTACGGTTTTACCAGACCCTAGATTAAAAGTAAGTACCAATGATTTTGCGCAGCAACAACAATTATTGACACAAATTGATGAGGTCTTATTGGAGATGCATCAAAACGTCAATCGAATGCGCAAAGTAAAAGGACAAGTAAAGGCGTTGAATAAAACATTAGTCGATACCCCAAATGCGGATACTTTAAGGACTAAAGGAAAAGGTATTTTGAAAAATATCAAAAATTGGGAAGAAAACCTTATTCAGCCCAACCAAAAAACCTTCCAAGATGTCATTAATTTCCCAAATCAATTAAATGCGCATTTTATGAATTTAAAGAGTAAAATTGATACGCATGACCCTAGACCAACTGCTGGGGTAAAATTGCGTTTGAAAGAGTTATTGGCGGAATGGGCAACACATAAAGCGACTTTAGACCAAATTATTAATCAGGATGTAAAAGGGTATAATGAATTGTATCATTCTTTGAAAATTCCTGTTTTAGTGATTCCGAAGGAATAATTTCATTTGAGGTTATCGTCAAATCCGTTGCCTTACATTCGTTGCCAACTGTATATAGTAATTGGCAACGGATGTAGGGCAGCGGATAATTATTAGTTTTTTAAGGGACTATTTAGTTTTGCCCAACGGATTAATGAAACCCAACGGATTTTTTTTAATGCTTATTTTTTTAACCATATAGCCGTGACAGTAGGCAGTAACGCCTTGATTTTCAATATTAAAATTTTGCCTAAGTATTGACCAAAAAAAGATTGCTATATCGTGCCGAAGCTACGCTCCTTAAAGGAAAAATG
>JBGCFJ010001259.1:0-3538 GCA_045106885.1 Saprospiraceae bacterium | reverse complement strand
GAATTGAGCGAACTTGGATTGCTACTGATTCAGCTGGTATGGTTGGTAGTTGTGTACAAGATATTTATTTCCGAAGACAGTCTATGAGTATGGTTGTCTTTCCTCCTAATAGAGACGGAATAGAAGGACCAATTGTTACTTGTACGGATGGTGGAACAGACCCTGCTAATGTAGGCTCTCCAACTATTGGTGGTGATGCTATTTATCCTAACTTAGTTGGCTTTTGCCAGTTAGATGCAGGATTTAGAGATGAAACTATTTCTTTTTGTGCAGGAAATCTACAAATAGTTAGGACTTGGACCGTCGTCGATGCTTGTACTGGTAATCATACGACTGATATTCAAATTATTAGTGTGGTTGATACAACTGGGCCTGCTTTACTTTGCCCAGATACTATTTTGGCAAGTGTAGATAATGGGGCTTGTAATGCTACGGTAACTTTTCCTTATGCTGTAGCTAAAGATGAATGTTCTACCGCAAGTGTAAGAATAGAAACCCCTTTTGGCAATATTGAAGATAATGGTGGGGAATTAAGTTGGATTCCTGTCGGCTATCACGAAGTGACCTATATCGCAATTGATGAATGTAATAATCGAACTAGTTGTACGACTATATTGCACGTTGCTGATAGAACTGCCCCTGTGGCTGCTTGTGATTTTATTAATGATGTCTCCTTACGAGCTACTGGTATAGTCGTTGTCGATGCCAGCGTTTTTGACGATGGTAGCCGAGATGCTTGTAGTGGTAACCAAGTAACTTTCCAAGTGCAACGAGTGAATGATACTTTAGGATTTGCTGATTTTGTTACTTTTTATTGTACGGATGCAGGAGATACGCTTTATGTGAACTTAGAAGTGACAGATATTAACGGTAATTCTGACGTATGTGTAGCTGCAATTGCGATTACTAATGATACACCTCCACAAATAACTTGCCCTGCTGATGTGACCATTAATTGTACAGATGATTATACTGATTTAGTCATTTTTGGTGTCCCTACTATTTTGGATGATTGTGGAGGTACAATGAATTATACAGAAAGAGATTCTTTTGAAATTAATACTTGTGGTTCAGGTCGAATAATTAGGACTTTTGAGGTGAATCATGGTGGTAGTACTATTTCTTGTAGCCAAGTAATTACCTTGTCTAATAATAGTACTTTTGATGGCAATACGATTAGATGGCCTACGGACTATTTAACTTTTGCTTGCGCTAATCAACCTCTATCTCCTGATGCTTTACCTGATGGTTTTAATGTGCCAACTTATGATTCTATTGGTAATCTTTGTAGTCGGATTTTATTAGATTATGAGGATGATGAGTTTGATGATGGTATCAACCCCGTTGGTTGTTATACGATTTTGAGAACATGGTCTATTATTGATTGGTGTACTTTTAATCCTAATGACACCACAGCAGGAGGCTATTGGAGTCATGTACAACAAATTGATTTAGTGAATGTGGTAGCTCCTACTTTTACTAATTGTCCAAATAACTTAACGGTAGATATTGTCAATAATACTTGTCAAGCAATGGTTTCATTAGCAATGACGGCAGCTGATGATTGCACCCCTGTAAACGAATTAATATATGCCTATACAATTGATTTGAATGATGATGGAAGTGTTGATTTTACAGGAATGACCAATGACGCAACTGCTGCTTATCCAGTAGGAACACATCGAGCTAGATTTACGGTAGCTGACGATTGTGGCAATTCTACGGCTTGTAATTTTCTATTTACTGTTCGAGATGGAAGTGCTCCGATTGCATCCTGTATGGATGGTACTTTTAATATTCAAGATATTGGTGACGAATTAGCAGCATTAGTTGACTTGAGACAATTAGCTATTAATTCAACAGATAATTGTGCCAACTTTGATGATTTAGTAATAACGGCTAACCTTACTAGTTTTGGTTGCAATCAATTAGGAGATAACCAAGTTACCCTAACCATTGCTGATGAAGCTGGGAACACGACGGATTGTACAGTGAATATTACGATTACTGATACTAATAGCCTTTGTCAAGTTAGCCGAACGGAAGTTAGTATTAGTGGGATTATTGTTAATGAAATGGGCGAACGAGTAGACCAAGTAGCAGTATCTATCAATCATCCAGATGTGGAAACTTCTATGACGGATGAAACTGGAGAATTTAAACTAAAAGATGTTCCTATAGGGAATGATTATACTATTTTGCCGACTAGAGACTTTGATATTCTAAATGGTGTTTCGACTTTTGATTTGGTTTTAATTAGTAGGCATATTTTAAATATAGAAGCAATCACGTCTCCTTATCGACTAATTGCAGCGGATGTCAACCGTTCTAAAACAATTACTGCTTACGATATTGTTCAGCTACGTCGTTTAATCCTTCGATTGAGCTCGGATTTCTCAAATAATACTTCTTGGCGTTTTGTTAGAACTGATTTTGCTTTCGATAATGCTAAAGACCCGAATCAAGCTCATTTTCCTGAAGTTTACAATATCAATAATTTGCCAAAAAATGATATGAAAATTGAAGGATTTGTGGCAGTCAAAATTGGAGATGTGAATGGGAGCGCTAGGACACATGCTAGTTTTTCAGAAGGGGAATCAAGGAATGCTACGAATACCTTAAAATTGCACACGGAGAATCAATTCTTAGAAGCTGGAACGCTCATAGAAGTGCCTTTTTATGCGCCTAATTTTAATCAATTATTAGGTTGTCAATTTGCTATTGATTTTGAAACGGATTACCTAGATTTATTAGAAATAATGCCGAATAAGGAGGCTTCACTGAGTGCTAATAATTTTGGTGAAAGCTTGCTGAATCGGGGATTAGTTACGGTTAGTTGGAATCAACCTACCTCTGTCGCTACTCCAGTAAATAAGGAAGCAATTTTTACATTGAAATTCAAAGTAAAAGAAACGACAAATCTATCAAGGGCACTTTCTATTAATACCGCATTTATGAAGGCGGAAGCTTATATGACTACTGATAATGCTTCCTTAGAATTATTGGATGTAGCACTTCTTTTTAAAAGCCCTTTAGCGAATCAGGACTTTGAGCTTTATCAAAATAAACCTAATCCCTTTAATCAGCATACAATGATTGGTTTTGAATTACCTCAATCAGAAATCGTGACTTTAAATATTATAGATATTACAGGTAAATTGGTTCGGCAAGTTGAACAGCAAGCATTAGCTGGTTATAATGAACTAAAAATTGATAGAAAAGATATGGAGGAAAAGGGCGTTTATTATTACCAATTAGCAACGTCAACTGGCATAGCGACTAAAAAAATGATTATAGTAGAATAACTATTCTAAGCACTAGAATAGGTTTGAAACTCCGAAATTCATCGGAGCAGGCTTTGAGCTTGATGGTTGAATTTTATAATATATACATACTTAGTACTTAGTAGTCAGTCCAGTTAATATTGTCGGGTAATTTGGCGACTTTTAAAGCTGTACGTCGTTAAAAATACTCGCCATAGCAAAGGCTATGTCTGCGTTTTTTGCCTAGTACAACTTCAAAATTCATCCAAATACAA
>JBGCFJ010001258.1:0-2608 GCA_045106885.1 Saprospiraceae bacterium | reverse complement strand
TGTAAGTGCAGCTGACTTTGAGAAAGAAGTGAAAGCAGTCGTCACCAAAGTAATTGGACCGATTGCTAAGCCGGATAAAATGTTAATTGTGCCAGGTTTACCTAAGACTCGTTCTGGGAAAATCATGCGTCGAATATTAAGAAAAATAGCAACAGGTGACGGGTCAAACTTAGGCGATGTTTCCACTTTATTGAATCCAGAAATAGTAGCAGCGATTAAAGCTGCAGCAGGGGTTAGTTGATACAAGAACTGAATGCGGAAAGTTGATACCATAAGCTAATCTATTAACATATCCAAAACTTGACTTTTACGGTCAACTTCTAGAATAAAACTAGCAGAATAGATTTTCGTATAGTCATCGATAGCGTCGGGGATTTTTTCCCCGACGACTATTATTTTTTTATAAATTTGAGCAATGAACTATAAAGCAGAATATCAAAAGAGCTTAGATGCACCCATTAGTTTTTGGAAAGAACAAGCAAAAGCGATTGACTGGTTTGAGTTCCCAGAAATTATTTTGTCCAAAGACAAAGATGATTTGTATCGTTGGTACGAAGGCGGCAAATTAAATACTTGCTATTTGGCGTTGGATTATCATGTGAAAAATGGCAGAGGCAATCAAGCTGCTTTGATTTACGATTCACCCGTAACGAATACTCGACAAAGTTATACTTATCAGGAATTATTGGATGAGACTGCCCATTTTGCAGGTGTGCTAAAAACGATGGGCGTATCAAAGGGCGACCGAGTCATTATTTACATGCCGATGATACCGCAAGTGGCTTTTGCTATGTTAGCTTGTGCCAGATTAGGGGCAGTACATTCTGTTGTTTTTGGCGGATTTGCAGCCCATGAATTGGCAATAAGGATTGATGATGCTAAACCAAAAGTAATATTAGCCGCAAGTGGCGGCATGGAAATCACCCGAATCGTTCCCTATAAGCCCATTATTGATGCTGCTTTGGAAGAGTCCACACATCAACCTGAGGCATGTATTGTTTATCAAAGGGAATTTATCAAAGCAGACTTACAGGAAGGAAGAGATTATGATTGGGAATTATTGAGGTCTTACGCCTCCCCTGCTGACTATGTACCCGTTGATGCAACTGACCCATTATATATTCTTTATACTTCTGGAACTACAGGACAGCCTAAAGGGATTGTGCGAGATAATGGCGGTCATGCCGTTTCGATGCATTATAGTATGAAAAATGTTTATGGCGCATTGCCTGGAGAGGCTTATTGGGCAGCCTCCGATGTAGGTTGGGTCGTAGGTCATTCCTATATTGTTTACGCACCTTTAATTTATGGCTGCACGACTATTTTATTTGAAGGAAAGCCTATTAAAACACCTGATGCCAGCACTTTTTGGCGAGTGATAAATGAGTATAAGGTAAAAACATTTTTTACTGCCCCAACTGCTTTTCGAGCCATCAAAAAAGAAGACCCAGAAGGATTGTTAAAGGACAACTATGACACTTCGGGTTTAAGATATTTATTTCTAGCAGGAGAAAGAACAGATATTGCGACTTTAGAGTGGTGCGAAAAAATGTTAAATGTACCAGTCATCGACCATTGGTGGCAAACAGAATCTGGTTATCCAATGCTGGCCAATATGACGGGGATTGAATTAGCAGCGATTAAACCAGGTTCGGCGGGACAAGCTGTTTGTGGTTTTGATATTCAAATTCTAGATGAGGCGGGCCAACCTTTACCTCCTAATACGGAAGGAGCTGTTGGTATCAAATATCCTTTGCCTCCGGGTTGTTTGCCTAATCTATGGCAAGATACCGCTCGTTTCAAATCTTCCTACTTGTCTCAATTCCCTGGCTATTACTTTTCTGGAGATGGTGGCTATAAAGATGAAGACGGCTATGTCTATATTACTGGAAGAATTGATGATATTATTAATGTAGCAGGACATCGTTTGTCAACTGCCGAAATGGAAGAAGTAGTGGCAGGACATCCAGCAGTTGCAGAATGTGCAGTAATAGGCGTTGCAGATGATTTAAAAGGACAGATACCCGTTGGCTTTTTTATTTTAAAGGCAGGAGTCAAAGCTACCGAATCAGAAATCGAGAAAGAGTTAATCCTAAAAGTTAGACAAACGATTGGCCCAGTAGCCGCTTTCAAAAGAGCAGTAAGTGTAGAGCGATTGCCTAAAACCCGTTCTGGTAAAATTTTAAGGAAAATAATGCGAGCTATAGCGGATAATCGTCCATTCAATCCACCATCAACGATTGAAGATATGACGGTTTTGGGCGAATTAAAAGGCTTAATGCAAGAGAAGAAAATAGGAAATATAGAAAAGGTGAATTAAATCGAATTATTTCATTTCCATTAAGAAATCCTGATAAAGGATATAAACTCCAACCTTGGTTGGTTTTTCGTTTTGTTTTGATAACGCGTGGTATATTTGTCTAGAACAGATATGCCACGTATTTTTTATTCCTCTATTTTTGTTAAATGCGCTGTTCTTTCTTGATTAAAATTATAATAGGAGACCATTTGCTTTAAATTTTCAAACCTAATCCCTTGCCTACCCATCTGCTTGGTTAATTCTGGTGTTTCTTTCATCACCTGTTTGATAATCCTTTCATAATTCCAC
>JBGCFJ010001257.1:0-9947 GCA_045106885.1 Saprospiraceae bacterium | reverse complement strand
GTAACAATTGCCCAGTAAATACTACGAGGAATACTCGTGAAATTAGTATTCGATTCAGATTCAATAAGGTACATCACAGACCCCATAATCATGACGATTAATAAAATAAATACTAGGAAAACAGTGATCTTTGCTCGACTTGCTTTTAGAGCGGATACAATTAGATGACCCTCTTTTAGAAAATGAGCTAATTTGAAAATTCTAAAAACCCTAAATAGTCTAAAAGCTCTGATAACCATTAAGGTATGTGCGCCAGTGATTAATAAACTTAGATAAGTTGGTAAGATGGAAAGTAGGTCAACAATACCATAAAAACTCTTAGCATATTTCATTGGATTATAAACACAATACAATCGAAGCCCATATTCAATCGTAAAAAATATCGTAAAAATCCACTCTAAAATATAAAATATTTTTCGATAATTGGCTTGTAATTCGCCAACGCTTTCTAACATTACGACGATTACACTTGCAATAATCATAACCATTAGAAAAACATCAAAAAACTTACCAGCAGGCGTATCTGCCTCGAAAATAATTTCGTGGATTTTTTCTTTTGTTGGATTTAATGTTGTAGGCATATTATCTAGTCCCGTGTTTTGTGTAGTTTTTAGTAGAACGGACTTGCCGTCTTGTTGTATTTTCTCAGAATATTATCCAATTTCAAGCCCCATCTTTTTACGTAGCGTTTTGGCCCGTTTATCTTCTCCATCGTGACTCCAACCAGGGGCATAAAAGATGTATTTTAACTTATCTGACCATTTATCTGCTCTTTTTACATCCTTCCAAATGGCGGAATATTCATGTCCTGCTACAGTAAACGGATTATAAGTTTCAATGTTTTGGGTCAGCCCGTAAACTGGCTTTTCGATGTCCTTTTCTTCAGAAAAAGTCCCAAATAATCGGTCCCAAATAATTAAAACCCCTGCATGATTACAGTCTAAATAACGAATATTAGAAGCGTGATGCACTCGATGATGAGAAGGCGTATTGAAAATAAATTCATACCAATTAGGCAATTTATTAACTAATTCGGTATGTACCCAAAATTGATAAAATAAGTTGATGGAAATAATAATAAACATCATCAATGGGTCAAAGCCTAAAAGTGGCAACCACATCCAGAATAAGAATTTATGAATCCGTTCACCAACCCCTTGTCGCAAAGCTGTTCCAAAATTAAATCGTTCAGAAGAATGATGTGGCACATGTCCTGCCCAGAATAGGCGTACTTCATGGTTCATTCGATGAAACCAATAATAGGTGAAATCATCTAAGAAAAACAAAATGGTCCAAGCCCACCATTGTCTGCCTATCATATCTCTAAGTGGAGTTATTTCATGTAAATAGTAAAATGCGATAAATGCCAATAATTTTGGTAGAAATTCAATGATTCCTGTGAAAATAAGCATCCATAAAGATGCCATGGCATCCTTGCGATGATAAATGTCTCGGTCAATCATCAGTTCTGCTATAATTGCCAAAATAAAAATAGGTAAGGCAAAAATGGTCAGATTATCCTGCGCCATTAAATCTAAAAAGTATTGAATATCCATTTGCAGCTATTTATTTCCATAAAATTAAGAAGAATATCATTAGCAGACAAAATGCCAAGAATTAACAAAGGTTTTAGGGGTGTTTTCAAATCTTTTTCCCATCTTTAACCAGAATTTCTATAAGAAGGTAAACCAAAAATATGAAAGACGCAGCTATCTTTTTATTAATGTTACTCCAACTTCAAACTAGTTTTGCACAGTCAAATGAAGGAACAAACTTATGGTTTGGTTTTATGGAACATAAAGATGTTGGTCAGACGACGATGGTGGCAATGATTACTGCTAAGCAAAATACAAGTGGCACGGTTACTATCCCACAAATGGGTTGGTCAGTGCCATTTACAGTTGCTGCCAATGATGTCGTCGTCGTTCAATTACCACAAGCCGCAGAAACTAGAGGGTCTGAAACCATTACTAAAACTGGCGTGCAAATAACGGCTATAAATCCTGTATCTGCTTACATTCACCAATATTTTGAATTCCGTTCCGAGGCATCTATTGTCTTACCAATTGATGCAATTAGTACCGAATATTTTGTCATGTCCTATACTGGCATCTTTAATCGAGGACAAGATTATTTATCCGAATTTTTAATAGTCGCCACCACAGATGAAACCATGGTAACGATTACACCTAGTGACCGAACTCAAAAGGGAAAAAATCCAAATACACCCTTTTCGGTGATGCTAAATGCGGGGGAAAGTTATCAAGTACAAGCAAGTGATGCCAGCGGAGATATGACAGGTTCTCATGTTATAGCAGATAAAAAAATAGCTGTTTTTGGCGGAGATTCTTGGACGCAAGTACCGACCACTTGCGGAACTAGAGACAATTTATTAGAGCAAATGTATCCTGTCTCTACTTGGGGAAAACAGATTCTAACGGTTCCAAGTGACCAAGTAACTTTTGATGTGTTTAGAATCTTAGCATCGGAAGATAACACCATTGTTGAAGTCCAAGGCACTACTAGTAGACAATTTCAGTTAAACCGAGGCCAATTTATAGAATACCAAGAATCAGTACCCACTTTTATTGTCGGTTCAAAACCTATTTTAGTCGCCCAATATTTAGTAGGTCAAAATTGCAATGGCCATTCCTTAGGAGACCCCTCTATGGTGTTGTTAAATAGTATTGAACAAACGAGAGATACGGTTACCCTTTTTAATTCCCAGTTTCAGCAGATTGAAGAAAATTATATTAATGTTATTACACGGACAGCTGATACAGAGGTGATTATCTTTGATGGACAAAAATTAGTAGACCGTGGCGTCAATTTTACGCCTGTAGGAACAAAAGGGGATTTTAGTTATGCTAGAGTATCGGTGGCAGCAGGGGCACATACGATTAGTTCTGAAGGCTGTGGCGTTATTGCAACCGCTTATGGCTATGGATTTGCCGAATCTTATGCCTATAGCGGTGGAGCTAGTTTTTCCAATATTAATGCCAATCCAATTCCAGAAGGAGGCTGTTTAAATGATACCGTTTTTTTTGATACAGGACTTTCTCCTGCCCGCTATAATTTCCAATGGGATTTGGGCGATGGTAATCGAACAACAGCAGCGCAATTTGAACATTACTATCCCAATTTAGGAGCTTATCCCATAGAATTAATTTTAGAAGATGAATGCCTAGGAATCATAGATACCTTAAATAGAGACTTAATCATTAGTTTGCGAAAAGCGGTGGATGCTGCCGATGATGTACAGGTTTGCGAGGACGACCCTTTCCAATTGAGTGCGACGGATGTAGCAGATGGTCGCTATGAATGGAGTGGCCCTGGCAATATTTTTTACGACCAACAATTTCCGATGATTAACCAAGCAAAAGTAACGATGAGTGGTTCCTATGCGGTGATTGGAATTGTAGATGGCTGTGCGACTTTCCCTTCCTTTCTAAACGTGGATGTCAAACCAACGCCACGGCCGAATCTTGGCGAAGATGCGGTTATTTGTGTGGATTTATTAGACGTAGATTTAGATGCAGGAGAGTACGAAAGTTATCGTTGGCAAGATAATTCGGTAAGTAACCCATATACCGTATCAGGTGGTGGTGATTTTTGGATAGAAGTAATAGACGAATTTGGTTGTATTGGGGCGGATTCTTTAACGCTGATTCAACAATGCCCCACAGATTTATATATACCCAATGTCTTTAGCCCAAACGGAGATAATCAAAACGATGAGTTTACTATTTTAGGAGGAGATATGCAAAGTATGGAATTGAAAATATTTAATCGCTGGGGCGAATTGCTTTTTGAAAGTAAGCAACAAGAAGTTGGCTGGGATGGAACAACTTTTAATCAAGAAATGGCACTACCTGGGGTGTATATCTACAGATTAGATTTTGTTGGATTTGAGCGAGATGGAAGTACTTTTGTCGGTAAAAAATATGGAACAGTGACTTTGATAAAATAAAACAGGAAATACTTACTTCAGGGAAAACGAAAGAAATAACCTACGTAAATTCGTGAGGAAAATTAGTAGCGAAATTCCCCACGAATTATTTCTTTAAAATATAAAATATTGTTGCGTAAGTTATTTTTGCCAAATCCCTTAGTAAAATAAAAAAGGGAGAGAAAATAAGTACATTTTCGCTCCCTTTTTATTCTTTTTTACTTTTGTTACGAAGGATGGTTTTGATATTGAATAATTTGTTTAGCTAAATCGAGGATGGTGGTATCTCTAAAATTTAGATAGCCCCCATTAGGACCTGGTTGTAAATGCCATCCTGGCGATTTTCCATTGGAGAATTTTTTGGCACCAAAATAATTACGGACCGTTTGTTCGTCTATTCTTAATTCATTAGCGATTCGTTTAATACTTCCTGTTGGCAAACTGTGCTTGATGCTTCTAAGTTCTTCAAAAGTAATATTCATATAGCAATGGTTTTGCAATGAAAGCAAGAATGGGTATTCAATAGTGTGACTTTCATTGTTTGTTATGAAATAAGATTAAAATGTGCTACTTCAAGGAATGTTGTCTTGTCTTGTGGATTGGTTAGAAAATCAAATAGTGATTTTTGTTTTATATTGGAAAGTTAGTGAAAATTAAATTTTTAACCAAATAAATAATAAAAATAAATTTTAAAATTTTATAAATATGGATTATTTTAAAATTTTATATGGTCGTAGGTTTTAAGTGTGAATGGTCGAAAATCAAAATCTACGAATAAAGCTACTTTAAAATTCGTGGGGAGACAAAATTCCTGGGGAAGTAACCAATCTTATATATCCACTACAATTGCGCCTCGCAAATAAGTAACCGCCTGCCCACTAATATTTACTCTATCCCCTAAATATTCACATGCCAAAACCCCACCTCTAGCAGATAGTTGACGTGCGGACAATTTAGTTTTATCCAATTTTTTTGCCCAATACGGTGTCATCGTAGTATGGGCTGAACCAGTTACAGGGTCTTCATCAATACCCGCAGCAGGAAAGAAACAACGAGAGATAAAATCAACCGTTTCACCTTGCGCAGAAGCAATAATACCTCTTGCTTTTAATTGACCTAATATTTTGAAATCAGGGGTGAAATTTTCGATGGTTGCTTGGTTGTCAAAAATGGCTAAATAATCATCTTTTCCTCGAAAGACTTCGATTGGCTGGACGCCTAAAGCAGTTGTAACTTCATTGGGAATGGGGACAGATTTTAATTCATCCGTAGGAAAATTCATCGTATATAAATCACCTTTTTTCGATACGGTCAATACCCCACTTTTGGAGTTAAAAACCACTTGTTCACCCTCATAACCCATTTCTGCATATAAGGCATGTGCCGTTGCCAAAGTCGCATGTCCACATAAATCGACTTCAATGGCTGGCGTAAACCAACGAATATGATAGCCATCACCTTCTGGAATGATAAAAGCCGTTTCGGATAAATTATTTTCTAAAGCTATTTTTTGCATTATTTCAGTGGGCAACCATTCTGTTAATGGGCAAACTGCGGCAGGGTTGCCACCAAATAATTGATTGGTGAAGGCGTCAACTTGGTAAATGGTCAATTCCATATTTATCAAGACTTAAAAGGTGATGTAATTTAAATAAATCTAAGAAAAATAGATTGGGCTGTTCTGCTTTTAATTGTTGCTGAATGATTGGTTTTAAAAATTGTAAAACTAGTAAAACCAAACCAGCCATTTTCCATTTTTTACAAGCCACAAAAGTAGTTAATAATTTAGTTTCCAAAAGTGGTTCTTGTTGGTGCAGGACATATAAATTTTTGATGGCAGTTCGCTGTTTCTTTAAAAATACGTTCCATTCCTCTAATCCTATATGTTCCAAAGGATTATTTAGATGAAGTATCGGGATTTTTTGTTGCTTTAAGGCAATACCAAATAAAGTGTCTTCATGTCCGTAGCCCTCAATACTTTCTTCAAATTGAATGTCTAAAAATAAAGCTTTGGGCATCAAAAAATTATTGGTCATAAAACTGTAATAAGGCTTTAATTTCCTTTCCTCAGTTAGAATTTCCTCTCTATGTTTTCCGAAAAAATAATGCAATTTTAACCCTTTATTATTAGGAGGCGAAGCAGCATAAATTCTTCCTCCATAGAGTAGGGTAGTTGGCTGTAAATGTTGAATGTAGTTTTTAATATATTGATTATCCCTCACTTTGGAATCGCAATCCATGAATAAAAGATACTGGTAGTTAGCGGATTTAGCGAGGTGATTTCTGATTTTAGCTCTGCCTAAGTTTTGGGGTAATTCTTTATAAATAACATTGTTTAATAGACCAATTTCTTTGTTAATCGCTTTAAATTCAGCCGTAGAACCATCATCAAATCCAATAATTTCATAAGGAATAGCACAAGTTTCGCATTGTTGGTGCAAGTCTTGTACTAGCCGAACCACCTTAAAATTATATATAGGAATTAGAATTGAGAGCATTTGTTAAAGTATAAGGGATCTTCAATTCCCTGTATTTTCATAAATTATGGATAGATTGATAAATGTGAATTAATCGCTTCGCTTCCTGTTCCCAATTATAAACGCTTTTTGCTTGTTCACAATTGTCCTGTAGTTGTTGGTACAAAATAGGGTCATTTAATAGCTGTTGAATTGCCTCAACTAAAGTAGTCGTTTTTAAATCAGGGACAAGGATACCAATCGGTAATTGTTCATTTATAAGGCAATATTCAGGAAAAGCCAGATGTATAGCAGGCAAACCTGCATGAATATAATCAAAGGTTTTATTGGCTAAAGAATAATAATAACTCAAGCCACGGTTTTCTAATAAATTTAATCCAATAGTTGCCTGTGCCGTCACTTTTGCTAACGCATCAGGCAATAAATAGCCTAAAAAAACAACTCGATTTTCTATTTTTAAATCAGTTACCAATTGCCTCAAAGATGCGGATAAATCGCCTTCTCCTGCCAACCATAATTCCGCCTTATCAATAGATGGCATCGCATGAATCAAAGCTTCCAACCCTCTGCCTTCATTTAAAACGCCTTGATAAAGTAAGACCCGTCTTGGAGGAATAGAAGAATACTGAGATTCAATTTTCGGTAAGCCTTTTCTAGCAGAAATATTGCGAATCAAGCCAAAAGGAATCCCATATTTTTTGCTAAATAAATCCTGTAAAGAAGCACTAACCGTATAAGCGGCATCTACCTTGGGAATCAACCAATTACCCAAAAAAGTCCAGATGGATTTGGTAAGTGGTCGATTGATGACTTCGGGGACTTCGGTAAAGTATTCGTGGGCATCAAAAATAATAGGTTTCCCTTTAATTTTAGCGCCTAAATAGCAAGGTAATAAGGTATCCAAATCAATACTACCTACACTATCAAAACGATTAAATAATAAAAAAAAGAAGAGGCGAATATTATAAGCTAAATAGAATAATTTCCCTTTGTTAAACCATAAATTAAAGCGATGCTGTTGGAAAGGCTGCGTTTGTAATGGAATAGAATTCGGCTTAGTACGACCGACTAATAAGACCTCAAATCCATGATTAGCCAACGTACTACAAATCCGAATCATGCGCTGGTCATAAGTCAAATCATTCGTTACTGTAAAAATGATTTTAGAAGGCATATTAAGGTTTGGTGAATTTTGAATGTGTAGTCAAATTGTGCTACCAGTTGTCCGCAACTTGAATTAAATACCAAATTAAGACCTGATAATAATCCGTGGGGCAGAATTACTCCCCACAGATTTAGCTTACCAACGGATTTTTTAATAGCATTATTTGAATGAATATTATTTTATAGGTAAATAACAATGCAACAATAAAACCATCAAACAATATAAGTTGAATCATAAATCCTAATAAAATCACTTTCTTTCCAATCCGCAGCAGGTTTGAGTTCGTAGACTTTTTTGTAAGCTAATGCCTCTACAAAATCGGCGTCAAAATCACCAAACATACGACTGTCCGCAGCTTGTACTTTATTAAAAAAAGGCTGCCCTAAAACCAAACCCAATTTATTGAGGTCGCCAAAAAAATATTCCTTTAAAAGTGGTATGATTTTTTTATCAAATAACTCCATTAAATCATCTAAAGTATGCACATTCATTAAATAAGCATGTCCAATCAAATGGTCTTTATCTAATAGAATCTCAATTCTTTGATTGATGGTCGTGAGTAGCTTCTCTAAATCTACCCCTGCTTCAATGGCGGGTCTTAATAAAGCAGGTTGCGGTGGCATTTCAATAAAATTAAAACGTCTTCTGAGGGCAATATCCATGGCTTCTACACTGCGGTCACTCGTATTCATGGTGCCTAATAGATACAAATTTGGAGGAACAGCAAAAATTTCTTTCGAGTAGGGGAGTAGGGTATGAATCGCCTCTGGTTGCCCCTCTCTTTTATCGGGTTCGATTAAGGAAATTAATTCACCAAAAATACTAGGCATATTGCCTCGATTAATTTCGTCAATAATTAAGACATACTTTCGACAATGTCGCAAAATTTGTTCAGAAACCTCCGTGAGGTCAATTGGTTCTTGAGGCGTTACTTCAGCGGATAAGGCTTCTACTTCCTTGGCAATTAATTGTTGTTCAAAATTTTTGAAAGTAAGTAAAATTCCCCAATACACATTAGTATCTACATCGCCAATTATAGACCGAACAATTTCAGCGGAATAAGGCGTTTCTGCCAAATTATCGATGCTTTGATACAATTTTTTTAGTTTACTTTTAGAAATCGTAAAGGTCGAAAAAGACTTCCCTTTTCGGACCGAAAGATTTCCGAATCGCAATACTTTTTGTAATAAAACAACCCGATTATTTGGTGTACTAAAACTATTAAAATTATCGCTTTTTAAATGCGTCAAAAAAGCCCGATATAATTGATTAAATTCAACTTCAATTTCATAATAAGGCAATAATTCTGCCATCGCTTCGACTAAACATCTACGAGCATCTAGGGCAATTTGTTTAAAAATACCGTTCTCTATCCCATATTGAATTTGCCCATTCTGCGTAATAGGTTTGATACCTTCCACAAAATCTTCATAAGCATAAGATTGATGAAAAGTAATAAATTGAATACGCCCTTCTTCTTGATACCCTTCAAATCTTTGCCGCAAATCTTTTCGAGGTTCAAGCGCCAATTCGGTTAAAGGCCTATTTTCAATAATGGACAAGGCATAATTGACGGTTTGATAAGTTTTACCTGTTCCAGGAGGGCCTTGCAGAATATTATTTAGAGCATGTAATAAAGGTTTTTTTAAGACATAAGTACTTTCTGGTTCATGTACCATATCGAGGTGTTCCACTAGGTCTACCAATTCCTCATATTGTTTTTTAGTTGCCTTAAAGTTAGTGCCTGGAGTCCCTGCATAAAAAGCGGCAAAATGTTGACTGTTGGGGAGTATTTCTTTAGTAATTGGGCGATTCCAAAGGTTATAGTCTATGCGCAATTGTATCCGTTGTTCTTCTTCAATTGCATTTAAGAAATAGCTTTTTTCTTTAGTCGTAATAGCTTGATGTGTCGGGAGAGATAAGACCGTTCCCAAAGCATAACAGCCTGCTTTTTTACCTGACTGCCACAAAATAAGTTTGTCTCCTATTTTGATGACTTTTTTATGCGCTTTTATTGCAAAGGTAGCAACAGCATCAGCAGCCAAAGCCTCGGTTAATCGGAAGACTTGTGGACTAGACTGGAATAACCAATATTTTACCTTTTTGTTGGGCATATTTTTGCTGCTGTTTTGCTAGGCGGTAAAAATAGGAAATTCTCTGGATTAGCGTCCGCATTCCATGAAATATTTGACAGGAGCTTTATTATTAGGCGCTTACGCAAAATTTAAAACCAACAAATTGTCGATATTTTAAAATGTCGATAACCGTTAATCTCAAATTTAACCTCAGATTCCCGCCGAAGGTGGTTTAAAATTGAAAATTTGAAATTGAAAATTGAAAATTAAATTTTACTTAG
>JBGCFJ010001256.1:0-3460 GCA_045106885.1 Saprospiraceae bacterium | reverse complement strand
AATTTCTTTTCGCTACTCGCAAGGAATCGAGCCTTGACCGAAGACATACTGAATACAGTAATGTCACCAACAAATCTGAACAAAGCATATGAAACAGTAAGAAAGAATAAGGGTTCATCAGGAGTAGATGGGATGGATATAACTGAACTGAAAGAGTGGTTAAAGAGTAATGGAAGGAACTTAATAGAAGAAGTACTAAGGGAAGACTATCTTCCATCGTTGGTATTAGGAATAGAAATACCGAAACCAAACGGAGGAGTACGACTATTAGGGATACCGACGGTACTAGACCGCTTAATACAACAGGCTATTCAACAACAACTTACGCTATTGTATGAGCCATTATTTAGTGAGCAAAGCTATGGATTCCGATCAGGGCGAAGTGCCTTACAAGCGGTAGAACAAGCAAGTGAGTATATATCATTAGGCTACGAATGGGTAGTAGATATAGACTTAAAGAGCTTTTTCGATTTAATAAACCAAGACCGACTGATGCAACGGCTGTACAAAGGAATAGGAGATAAACGCTTACTACGTTTAATCCGCAAATACCTAAGAGCAGGGATGTTACTAGGCGGCTTGGAACACCAGCGAATAAAAGGCACACCGCAAGGGGGATCGTTATCTCCGATGCTTTCGAATATAGTTCTAGACGAACTAGACAAAGAGTTGGAAAAACGAGGACATCTATTTGTACGCTATGCAGATGACTGTAACATTTATGTGAAGAGCAAAGCAGCAGGAGAAAGAGTACTTGAGTCAATCAGAAAGTTCATAGAGGGCAAATTAAAGCTTAAAGTGAATGAAGAAAAGAGTGGAGTACGACGCTGTGAGCGAGTAAAATTTCTAGGTTATACGATAATGCCAAAAGGCAAGATACGAATAGCAGACAAGAGCCTAAAAAGATTTAAGGTAAAAGTCAAAGAAATAACGAAGCGAAACAGGGGCGTGAGTTTCTCGAAAGTGCTAAATGAACTCAACGCACTACACCGAGGGTTTGTGGATTATTTTCGATTAGCGAACTGTTGGTTACCTTGGAGAAATCTAGATGGCTGGATACGCCATCGACTAAGGAGTTATCGACTAAAGCAATGTAAAAGAAAATACACAATCTTCAAATTCCTGCGGAAATTAGGGGCAAAGACAAGCACAGCTTGGAATGCAATAATGTACGGAGGGGGTTGGTGGAATCTTTCGGAAAAACTAGTCTGTAAAAGAACAATGGACAAGAAGTGGTTTGCGATGAAAGGCTTATACGCACTAGTAGATTTGTACCAACGGAAACGGTTCAACTGTTAGAAGAAACCGCCGTGATACGTTAAAGCGTACGTCCGGTGGTGTGAGAGGTCGGAAATAAAGATAAACACCTTTGCGGAATCCGTAGGTTTAAATGGGTATCTTTATTTCCTCCTACTCGATTTTTTACGTTCAACTCTTTCAGAGTTGCGAGATTTGATGGAGTTCATCATCATCATCCCACCGCATTTCATCCCGATTAAAATACGGGACAAGTTACGGTGCTATTCACGTTTAATCCCATTCAGGATTCCTTATTTGCCAAATTGGGAATTACTGGTACAAGGCGGTTGTTTCCCACAACCGCTTTGTTTTCAATAGAATTAACTCTTTTATGGCTACGTAGCCTCTTTTGTAGAGTAGTCTACCATTTAGACATTTTAGTTTATGTAGATACTAGATGAATAAGCACTTAAATAAATTTAGAGCGTCAGATAAAAAACTGATAAATGGTTAGTCGAACGTGTCGGACACCTCCAAAGGTGTCCGACACGTGATTATCAATTTTCAATCTGACTATCTATTACAATGTCTTGTATCGTTGAAAAGAAGTAACTCGCTATTCAAAATTTATTCCTGTAAAACAAGCTTAAAAGTAGAAAATTTTTACCTTTACAGTAAAAAAACAACTATTATTTTTCCTAAAAGGTAAAATTATGCAAGACAAGAAAGATAAAGTGATTATTGCCAATATGAGTGGTTTTTACGGAGACCGTTTTACGGCAGCTAGAGAAATGATTGAAGGCGGGCCAATCGACTTTTTGACAGGCGATTATTTAGCAGAGTTGACGATGGCAATCTTGTATAAAGCACAGTCTAAAAGACCAGAATTGGGTTATGCAGTAACCTTTCTTAAGCAGATGGAAGACGTGATGGGATTATGTTTGGATAAAGGCATAAAAGTAGTGGTCAATGCAGGCGGATTAAATCCTGCTGGTTTGGCAAAAGCCTTAAAAGACGTCGCAAAAACCTTGCAGCTAAACCCTAAAATTGGGTATGTAGAAGGAGATAATTTGATGCCTAGATTGGCAGCTTTACAAAGTCAAGGTGTGCTTTTTCAACACTTGGATAAAGATTTAACTTTAGCTAAAAGTGGGATGCCACCCGTTTCTGCGAATGCTTATTTAGGTTGTTGGGGAATAGTCGAAGCTTTGAATAAAGGAGCGGATATTGTAGTAACAGGAAGAGTAGCAGACGCCTCTGTAGTCATGGGACCTGCTGCTTACCATTTCGGTTGGGCTAAGGATAATTGGGATGCAATGGCGGGCGTCGCAGTTGCTGGACATATTATTGAATGTAGTGGACAAGCAGTTGGTGGAAATTACTCTTATTTTAAAGAAGTGCCTTCTTATATAAATGTAGGTTTTCCAATAGCAGAAATATCGAATGATGGAAGTTCAATTATTACCAAACACCCTGGAACAGGCGGATTAATAAGTGTAGGCACCGTTACCTCGCAGTTGTTGTATGAGGTCAATGCCCCTGCGTATATTACGCCTGATGTAGTGGCACATATTGATACGGCCGAATTAAAACAGGTAGGAACGGACCGAGTAAGTATTTCTGGAACAAAAGGAACACCAGCGACCAATACAGCTAAAGTGACCATTAATTGCATGGGTGGTTTTAAAAACACGTTATCCTTTTTAATTGCAGGTCTGGATATTGAAGAAAAGGCGAAGATTTTAAAAGACCAGTTTTTGCAAAGTGTAGGTGGTAAAAAAGCTTTTGATAAATTAGACATTCAATTTTTTAAAACGCAAAATTTAGACCCCGAAGTAAACGAAGAAGCTTTTGGTAAAATTCGTTTTTCGGTAATTGATAGAAATCCTAAAAAAGCGGGCAGATTATTTACGTCTAAATTGGTAGAACTTGCTTTATGTTCTGTACCCGGTTTTTGTTTTGATAGCCAATTAGGGCCAGCCAAACCTAGAGTTGTTCATTTCCCTGCTTTGATTGATAAAAAATATCTGCAACAAGAAATAGATGTAGACGGTGAAAAGATGACCATTGAAGAAGTAACTTATAATGGCGCACCCATTACTTTAGACAAAACAAGTCCAAATTATAATTTTTCCTTTGATAATTCCGAAACGGTTAAAACCTTTTTAGGTAATTTATTTGCTGCTCGTTCTGGAGATAAAGGCGGTAATGCAAACTTAGG
>JBGCFJ010001255.1:0-6373 GCA_045106885.1 Saprospiraceae bacterium | reverse complement strand
GGGCTCTTTTTCCACTTTAAGCATCCCATCCGCAAGCGGTTCACTAAGAAATAAGCACTCCTGTCCGTAAACGGTTCACAAACGGTGTTTGCTCATCCCGAATCTTCCTTTCTTAGCTCATGTTAAAAAATATTTCCGTAGTGGGGCTATGCAAGCCATCCCGTCCGCTTTGCGGTTCAGAAGTTAACACTTCTTCATGCCTCGTCTAGCGAAAAAATAGCCTGAATCAAAAGTGACGATTATTTAAGGCAAAGTGGAGAAAATAATTAGCCAGTTAGACCAGTCAATTTTTCTTCTAAGGAATTCAAAAAATGCTTGCATAATGGATTATGGACGCATTTTTTGAGTTTCAAAAAAAAAAAAAAGACGGTATAAATGGTTGATTATTTCTGCCACTTTGCCTAATAGTAGGTACTTACTATTTTTCACTGTAGATTAAATTTATCCTTTAGCTACATCTCTACCGCCATCTAATCGGTCTTGCAAAATTTTCAACTCCTCCCATGCACCCGTTGCAGCTAGTTCTGCCTGCTGAGGCCAAGTTTGTGGATTATGTATTTTATAGCGATTCCCAGCTTCTGCTAAAATACCTTTAAGTCTGTCTACTGGTGTTTGGGAAAGATTAGAGAAAGTATAAATTCCTGCAGTATTTAATATTTGGGAGATTTTTGGGCCAATACCTTCTATTCTCTTTAAATCATCAGGTTTGGATAAACCTCGACGTTTCTTTGCTGTTTTTCGAGTTGGTATTGGAGTAGCACTTAACTCAATTCTTTCCGTAGCATTAGCATATCTACTTGTTGCCATTTTAGTTGGCACATGATTCATTTCCTGTGGCGCACTACCTTTTGTGTAAAACAAGCGATCTGCTTGTCCAACCCAATCATCTCTTTCAATTCTTCCAGGGAAAAATTCTATGGCATTGGTTAATGTTTCTATCAATTCTTCGTCTAACTGGCTGATTTGTTCAAAAGTATAAATGCCTAAGTCATTTAATTTTTCTTCAATAAATGGTCCGACCCCATTGATTTGTTTTAAGTCATCTCTTTCTTCAGTCGTAGCTTGTGGGATTTGGGCACCAATAGCAGCTCTTAACTTAGCTTTGGATGTTTCTACATCCATATCTATATCTTCGTCTAATACGCCAGTTGCCTCTTCAACAACTGCTTGATTATCGTCTACTGACCATTCTACTCGATTATTAACTTGGCTAGTTAATTGTGCTTCTAATGCTTCGTTTTTTTCTATTAATTCAGTAATCGTTGCATTTAATACTTCATTGCCTGCTTCATATTGTATAATAGCTTCGGCATTAGTTTGCAAGTCTTCATTTTCTGTAATTAAGGTTTGCATGCTATTATTCAAAGCTTCGTTGCCTGCTTCATATTGTGGAATGGTTTCTACTTGGTCTTTTAGTTGCTCATTCTCAGCGATAAGGTTATTAATCGTCATATTCAAAGCTTCATTACCGCCTTCTAATTGAGCTACTTCTGCCAACGCATCTGCTAATTTTTCTTTCTCTACGTCTAAAGTTGCTAATTCTGCTTGTAATTCCGTCGTCTCAGATGCAGGTGTAGCTATTTGAACTTTTAGGTCTTCATTCTCTGCAGTCAATGTTGCTAATTTCGCTTGCAATTCTGCCGTTTCCGTTGAATCTGTTAAACTGGTAGCTATTTCTGCTTTTAAGTTTTCATTTTCTGTTTCTAATTGACTAAGTCGCAAAGTTGCCCCAGTCGTTCCTTCTGTCACTAGATTAGCTTTTAATGCCTCAATGCTATTCTTTAATAAAATATTTTCTGAAGCTAAATCAGCTGCTTCTTGCTCATATTTAGCGGTATCCGCTGTAAGCGAGTATATTTCATTAGTATTTGTCTTTTCTTCTATTATAGCACTTAATTGAGCATTCTTAGTCCTTAATCCCAATATTTGGTCATTTAAGTCTTCCAACCGCCCAGAAGTTTCTTGAAATTCTTCTTTGGATTTATCTAAGTCTACCAACGTAGCATTCAATCTAGAATTCAATGTACGTTTTTCACCATCTGCCGCTTCCAAAGCTATAGATTTATTAGTTAATTCTAGGTTTGATTTTTTCAAATCTGCTTCTTGCAAAGCATATTTATCTTGCAATTTTTCCCACTCTCCTTTAAAATGATTTTTTTCTTGCTCACTTTTTGTTAAAGTGTCTCTTAATCCACCAATTTTTGATCTATCCCATAAGTATCTCATTAACCAACCTATCAACCAGGTCATCAAAAAAGCGATTGATATAGTTATGCTATCCTCTGAAGAAAATGCGGTTAATAATTCTGAAAAATTCGTTTTAATAGAATCCATAATTATATTGATGTGTGTAGTTTTTTAGAATAGTAAAATTAATTATCTTGATTATCGAATCACAAAATTAACTCTACGATTTTTTTGCCTTCCTGTTTCTGTAGTGTTAGAAGCAATGGGCGCCTTCTCCCCTTGTGTAGTAGTACTAATAATTGTTTCTAAGCCTGATTTTTCAAAAAAGGCTTTTGCTGATTGCGCTCGTCGCAAACCTAAATCTTGATTATATTGGACAGTACCTAGATTGTCTGTGTGTCCAATAATAGTTAGCGCTTTATCCGCATTATTATCAAAATAAATCAATACAGAATCTGCCCAAATATTAAAAGCATTCCCTGGTTTAAAGACATCAGAATTAAATTCAAAATTAGCATCTGAAAAGGTCATATTATCAAAACGAAACTGTGTTTTAGCTAAATCATCTACTTCGTCATATCCCTCTGGTGTAGGTTCAAATAAATCAAACCTCAACGGCATCCTTAAATCTTCTCCCACAATGGCAGCATGGTCTAAAGATATTCTTTTGATGTCGATTCCTCTTTGTACTAAAAAGTCTCTAATCGTATTAGCTCTAGCAATCCCCAAATTTTCATAGATGCCCGAGCTTTCTCCTTTTTCAGCGTTTCTGTACAAACCAGTAATAGTTAAATATTTAGTTGGATTTGCTTTTAAGTAGCTGGTTATTTGGTCTAAGAAATCTTGGTTATTTAAACTTAAATCAGGAGAGATACTGTTTTTATCAAAATTGAAATGGTCAAACCCTTTTAGTAACATCGAATCACCATCCATCAAACATAAAGAAGCGGACCAATCAACGGGTGTATTGCTAATTGGCGCGCAATTATTCATAATTTTACACACATAGATATATCGTGCAGGGATAATAAACAGCAAGGAAGATAGGAGTCCTAATCCTAATATCAATGTTTTTCTCATAGTAATATTGTTGTTTTTGGTACAACTAGGCTAAAAGTACGTAGTTTTGACTAACTATACAAATTTGATTTTCATTTTTATAGCCTATAATCCACTAGATTATGTTAGCTATTAATTATTAATTCGTTTCAAGTTGACAAACAAGCCAGTACAGATAACTAATTAAAATATATTAAATTCAAAACAATTAGTCAATTTACTAATTTATTATGACCGTTTATTTTGCTTCGTCCTATAGATGTTTTATCTTTGAGGAACTTACACCACCCCGACTTTAAAATTGCTATAAATAATAGCACGGAATTAATCCCATAACTTGCACTACACAGCATTTATGGGATTTCTTTTTTTAACCAAAACAAAGAGCAGGTAAAAAATAAACGCTCCATTCCTTCTTTCCTATTCGTAGAAAGGAGACTGAGTAGTCAATCAAGGTTTTATTTTTTACAATTTCTAAGATGAATAGCTGATTGGTATTAATATTGAAGCAACCGATATTAAATGACAATTTGTTTTACTTCATCTACACACGAATATATAATGAGTAACATACCCAGCTGGTCTTATAACGGCAAAGAATTTCGTAGTATTAGCAATTCTCAAACGGGAGAAGTTTCTGATGAAACCACTTTTTCCTACCAACAAAAAGGTGCGGTGATTAGTGCCAGTTATCAAGGAGGAAACATTCGAGAAGGAAATATTTTAGGAAAAGTCAATGTCGATGGAACTATCCAAATGAGCTATCAACATTGGAATAAAGACAACGAATTTAGAGCAGGCATCTGTACATCTACTCCTGAAAGATTGCCTAATGGAAAAATAAGATTACACGAATCTTGGGAATGGACAAATGGTATTCATGGAAGTGGGCAATCTATTATCGAAGAAATATAAAAAAATCACCTTTTTTATCAGGTTTTGAATTTTTTTCAAAAAAATTAAGAAATTTATTAATATAATATAAGCAATAATTCATCAATTATATTACACTTTTATATCTTCATAAAAGTCTTTATATTAATTATTTACAAATCCAAAATAAAGTCTTCAATTGATTCCCTATAACTAACTCGGCAAGTAAAAGCATTGTTTTTTGTGTAATAAAATAGATGAAATCTTAAATACTTTTACTATTTTTGCGGAAACACGTCTAACTCAATGAACCAACAAACTAAAAATATAGCTTCCTTTAGCGGGCTTTATGAACAACTCTTCAAGTATAAAGCAGTTATCCTTCAGGTATTAGCCCTACAATTACTTTGGGTACTCTTCGAACTAATCTTTCCTTTTCTAACACAGGCATTAGTTGACCAAGGCATCAATCACCAAGACATAGATTTTATCTATTTATTATTGATGGGGCAGTTGGCACTCTTTATAGGTATTATAACCTCCGATTTTTTACGACTTTGGTTACTCCGACATATAGGTATTCGAATCAATATTAAATTGGTCAATTCTTACTTGCATAATCTGCTTTTCAAGCAATATTTATTTTTTAGTAATAAAAAACAAGGCGACCTCATTCAGCATATTAATGATAATTTGCGGATAGAAACTTTCATGACGGGGAGTTCTGTGAATTTTGTTAGTGCCATCTTCAAAATTCTAGTTTTTGGGATGGTGATGTTTATTTTTAGTTGGAAGATTGGGCTTGTTTTTATTATTTCTTTTTTCCTTGTGATATTTTGGGATTTTTTCTTTTTGCGCTACAGAGAAAAAATTGATAATGAACGCTTTAAAGTTGGCTCCAAAATGCGAAGTCAACTGATGGAAGTTTTAGAAGGTTTAGTGGATATAAAAGTAAATAATTTAGAACGTTTTAAAGTAACAGAATGGCATGATGTACAAGACCAATTTGCACAAAATAGGCTTAGAATCCTGCGTATCTATCAAATATACCAAGGTTTCAATTTTATAATAGGTCAATTACGAGATATATTTATCCTATTCTTCGCAGCAACTTCAGTCATTAATGGTACGATGACTTTAGGCGCTATGTTAGCCATTCAATACATTTTAGGGCAGTTAACGAAACCGACTACAGACATCATGCAATTTGTACAAGATTGGCAAGATGCAAAATTGAGTTTAGGTCGATTAGAAGAAGTTTTTCTGGAATCACAAAAAGAATATGAACCAGATGATTTTAGTCCTTCGAAGGACTATCAGCAAAATATTTCTTTTGATAATGTACGATTTACTTATAAAGATGTACCGACAATTAAGGACATTACTTTTGATGTTCCTTATGGTTCTAGAATAGCTTTAGTAGGAAAAAGTGGAAGTGGTAAATCGACGATTATTAAAATCGTCTTAAAATTATTGAAAGCAGAACAAGGAGAAGTAAAGGTAGGGAAACATCGAATTCAGCATATCAATTATAAAGCATGGAGAGAGAATTGTAGTTTCGTTTCGCAAGATGGTTTTATATTTAGCAATACCCTAGCCTATAATATAACCTTAGCAGAAGGCGAAGCAACTATCGACCATGACCGTATGAACGAAGCCATTAGATTAAGTTGTTTAGACCAAATCATGGCAACCTTAGAACAAGGAACAGCGACAATAGTGGGTCGAGGTGGCAAACAATTCAGTAAAGGACAAGTACAGCGTATTTTGCTGGCAAGAGCGATTTATAAAAATGCTAACTATTTAATAATGGATGAACCCACTAGTGCATTAGACAATATTACTGCAAAAAAAGTCATTCAAAATATAGAACAGTTTTTCGCTGGTCGAACAATTATTACAGCTACCCACAAATTAAAATTATTTGAGCATGTGGATAAAATTGTAATGATTGAAAAAGGAGTAATTATCGAACAAGGTAGTTTTGACGAATTGATAGCATTAGAGGGGGCTTATCAGAAACAACGGCTAGGCCTAGATTAACCCTTTTAATTATTTCGATAAGTAGTCAATGAAACTTGTAAAAACTTATATTTAATAGACAATCTCTACTTAACTTGGGTTTCGGTAATATTTTTTGTAAAAAAAAGATTTAGACTAGTTTTAATTGCTTTTTCGTATCTTATAAAAACAAAAAGTATAAAATTAATTTTAATAAAATAAAAAATATTAAATTCAGTTAACGTAAATAACG
>JBGCFJ010001254.1:0-6064 GCA_045106885.1 Saprospiraceae bacterium | reverse complement strand
TCAACCATTTATACTGCCTTTTTTCCTTCTAAGAAACTCAAAAAATGCTTGTATAATCCATTATGCAAGCATTTTTTGAATTCCTTAGAAGAAAAATTGACTAGCCTAACTGGCTAATTATTTTCTCCACTTTGCCTAAGTACTCAATCGGTAGCACAACTTGTTCCGATTCATCGGAAGGATTTATCTTGTCCTGTTTCCAAGCCTTCAGGTTTGGTTGCCATATAGTGTAAAAAGCCTAAAGGCTTTTAAACGGGACAGACTGAAGTCTGTGCTACCAGTTGACGATTGAGTATTTACATTATTAGAAGGCAAAGTTCTGATATTTAGTGCTTTAAAAACATACGCTTAATCAAAAAGTAATGTTTTGACTAACGTAAATTCTTGAATTGAATCATTATGTCTGATGACTATATTCATTGTGTCATTTGTTGATTTTGATGGGCTATAGTCACAATAAGATTGTACATCGGTAAATGTTTTTTGATTGATGGAGACAACTTCTGAGAATAGTGGTAATCCTGCTTTGGATGCTGGCATATTTTCTGTGATACTTTCTACTTCAACTATATTTTTTTGCTCATTATACTCCGTTGAAAAACCGTAAGTTTTCTGAACAAAATTTTGAACAGTATCATAAGGTGCTAAAAGAATGACTTTGTCCTGCCAGCTAATCGTCGTTTTATAGACTTTGAAAAAACCTAAACCAAGAAGATTGAAGTTATTTGGACTTGCTTTTATTGGAATATTTTTGATGGCATACTCGCCATTATTAAAAATCAGACTATCTACTAAGTAATACTTTTCATTCAAACTCATGTTATTATTGGCATATCCTAGTCCTTTACTTCCCATACCTGTAACCCCCTTTTTTTTAAAATTCAGACCATCTTCAGTTAAAAAACTTTCATTCATAGATAAAATTCCACTATTTCCTAGGTCGATTCTCACCTGCTTTGTATGTCTATTATGTCTAAACTTAAGAGAAGCATCTATAAAAGAGGTGTATTTAGTGCCTGTAATAGGGATTTTTATAGCCTGACTATTTATTTTTTGGTTATCTAGCTGTTTTGATAATACAATTATTTGTTTTCTAAAATCAATTTCCCAGACCAAATGCCGCATTATATCTGCGCCAATAAGCCCATATATGTCATCGACACAATCCCAATTAAGGGTCGACTCCTCTGCATTTAATGCCTTAAAGGTGGCTGCCCCAATTTGTAAAGATGGAATTTTCCGAATTCTTGTAAAATACATATTACCAGTTGCTCCCATTGAAAAAGCAAAACCATTTCCTGCAAGCGGATTTTCTTTTGTGAAATTTTTAAATACATAATTACTAGCACCACTGTCTAAAAAAAAAGGATAACTTTTATCACTATTATTGATTTTTACATCTATTAGAATGTGACCTGTTGTAGGATGGAATCTGAATGGAATGGTATCCTGCGTGAAATTTTCCTGTAATTCCCCTTGTTTGAGTTTGTCAAATTGAGCAAATGTGTTATAAATAAAAAGACCTATTAGTAGCAAAACAAGCAACAATAATAGGCCAATCCATTTGAGTATTTTCTTTATCATGGTTTAGGTTTTTTAGATTACGATTTAGACGATTACTTTTCTTCTTTCACAAATAAAAACTGTACAGATTTAGGGGAAAAACGAATATTTTTAATTGCTGTTGGTTTCTTGGTTAATAAAATAGGGGCGGTATTATTGGCTTGATTAATCGGTACATTATTCAAATCAACTTCTAATTGAAAATCTTTGGCAGCAATGGAATCATATTGACTAAGACCAACCACAAAATTAGTTTTCACCTTATTAGGGAAAACCTTTAAACTATCAGGAGCATTTTTTACCGTAACAGGTAGGAAAATTGACTTTTCTGTAAATTGTTCTACTGGAATGTTTACTTGTACGATAGTTGTGGACAATGCAATTTGAGACCTAGTATTAGCTTGTAAAGTTAGTGGTTGATTAATGGTGTTTTTTAAATTACTGAGCGCTAATAGGGTCGTAGGCCAAGAAATATATTCTACTAAAAGTTCACTAGGGCCATTAATCGTAATGCTATCTGGGGTTAGTTGAATAGGGGCTTGTAAATGATGTTCTGGGGCAAAACTTAATTGTCGTTCTAAAATGATAGGTATTTTTTTACTAGCACGTTCCCCCAATTCAACGGTGATGTAATCAAAGCTCATATCTACCACAGAAACATTTGAGGACCGAGCATTTTCGACCATTTTCCCCTTCAATTGATTATTGGTAATTGTTTGACTGGGCAAACTAGCTAAATTAAAATTAAGCTCCTTATTGCGACCGCCAAAGTAATCATACATTAAATCCCAGCCTCTTCCCTCCAACGTTACTTGTACTTTTTCGGGAGGAATGGTTACATAAGACATATCTGCTGGCACAACATAAGTAAGAGCGACTTCTCGATTGGCTTTATAGTCTTGCGATAATTTTATTAATAACCAAAATAGCAAAGAAATCCCCATACTGATAAGGAGAATGCCATTATCAGTTTTCAAAAAGGCTTGAATATTTGCCCTATTTATCTCTATTTTGGGTAACTTGATGTTCATTCGTTTAACTAAGCATTTGGTAAGTTCTCAAAACGAGCGTCGTCAGGAGACGACGAGATAGCGATTTCTAGTCTGAGACTAGAAATATCGGCGCTCGATGTGTCTAGTCTCCAGACTAGACACTGCTATCCGCTGAGCCTGCTCCGATTTTATCGGAGTCTCCTGACCAGCATTGAGAATTTACAGCATTTGAATTGTTTCTTATAAATTATTCCTCATTTTCGATAAACAGCTCCATTGCGATTTTATCTGCTAATAACTTCCCTTTATTCGTTAAAGTAAAAATATTATTTTTTTGTTGGATGAGTCCTTGTATTATATATTCCTTACTAATTTTTTCAAAATGGGTTTTGAAATTACTTCCCCAACTATTGATTTTTTCTAGATTACAACCCCATTTAGTCCGTAAAGCCGTTAAAATATACTCATTATATTGTTGTTCTTGGCTCAGTATTTCTTTTTCAAACGTCGATTGGTTATTCGTAATTGCTTGTATATACTTGGTGTTATGTGCAATATTCCATTGCCGACTAGTGCCATTAAAAGAATGTGCTGCTGGTCCAACGCCTAAATAAGTAGCGCCTAACCAATAATTAGAGTTATGTCGGGCATGCCAATCAGGTTTGGCAAAATTAGAAATTTCGTAATGCTCATATCCTGCCGCTTTTAAGGTAGCCATTAAAATTTCAAATTGTTGGGCGGCTTTTTCTTCGTCTACTGGTTCTGCTTTTCCTTTTTTTACAAAATGGGCTAGTGCTGTATTGGGTTCAACCGTTAGCGAATAGCAAGAAATATGAGGAATATCAAAATCTAAAACGGTTTGAATATTTTGTTTCCAACGTTCATTCGTCGTTGTTGGCGACCCATAAATCAAATCAATTGTCAAATTATTAAACCCTAGAGCTTGCGCATTTTGAATACAAGTTTTTGCTTCTTTTGCATTATGCGCTCGATTCATAAATTGTAAATCCTCCTCAAAAAAAGATTGCACCCCAATACTTAGTCGATTGATAGGCGTATCTTTTAATTCGCCTAATTTCTGTTTGGATAAATCGTCAGGATTGGCTTCTAAAGTAATTTCTGCTTTTTCATGAATGGTATATAATTGATTGATTTTTTCAAAAATAAGCCCTAAATCTGCTTGTGATAATAAGGAAGGAGTACCACCACCAAAATAAATCGTCTCCAAATGCTCCTTTCCTATATAAGTGCTTCGTAAAGCTAATTCTTGTAAGATTGCTTGTACCATGACATCTTTCTGCTTTAGAGAAGTAGAAAAATGAAAATTGCAATAATGACAAGCTTGTTTGCAAAATGGAATATGTAAATAAAGTCCAGCCAAGAAATGGAGATTGTTAAAGGTTATTAAAAGTTATTGTATTTATTTGGCATAGGGTTAGGGGCGAAGGCGTTTAAATGGACAAATCATTGATAAATTTGATTTTCTGACAAATCCCTCCGACGGGTTGGAGTAAATTGTGGAACAAGACTTTAGCCGTCCGATGACTCCATCGTCGGATGGCTAAAATTAGCTTATCCGACGACGCTAGTCATCGGACGAGTTGATTTTTACGGAATATGTCAGAGAACCATAAATTTTAAGGTTTATTAGAGAAAATCTTTCAAAAACAAATAGATTTCCCCTTTGCCCTACGCCCAATACCCTTTGCTGAAACACTACAAATTATTTTATCGAAACTTCCACAAAAACAGGTAAATGGTCAGAAGGATAGTGACAATCTTTAGAATCGCTCAACGTCGCATATTTCAGAATATTCACCTGATTTGTATCCGCAAAAATATAATCAATTCGACGAGTTAAAGGTTGATGAAATTTAAAACCATTAAAAGTACCTTCGTTACCAAAAGGCGGCAATTGACTCACTTTTTTGGTATCTGCTAATGCGTTGGTTAAAGTTGTATAAACAGCATCGGTCGGTTCAACATTGAAATCCCCCATTAAAATAATGGGATGATTAGCGGTATTGAGTTGTTGGATTTTTTCTAAAATTAGTAAAGTGGCATTTTGCCTAGCTACTTTTCCTCTATGGTCAAAATGCGTATTAAAAACCCAATATTTTTGCTGATTTTGTTGGTCCTCTAATAATAAATACGTGCAAGTTCGATTGCAAACAGCATCCCAACCTAAGCCAACGGTATCAGGTGTTGGAGATAGCCAGAAAGTACCTTCCTTTAATAAATTAAATTTGTTTTTATTATAAAAAACGGCAGTATATTCTCCTTTTGTTTGTCCATCATCTCTGCCAATGCCTTTGTATTCGTAGTGCTCCAATCCTGCTTGCAAGTAATCCAATTGATGTTTTAACCCTTCCTGAGTGCCCATTATATCTGGTTGATAAAATTGGACTTGATTTAATAAAAAAGCTTTACGATTGGTCCAAGAATCTAAAGAATCTCGGTCTGTATCGTAGCGAATGTTATAACTCATGAAGGTAATAGACTGCGCAAAAAGTAGAATTGGTAGACTCAATAAAACGAATAAGCCGATAATTTTTTTCATAAATCAAAAGAGATTGTTACTTGAAGCTGCTTCAAAAGTCTAACTTTATGAAGCATTAATCTAATTAATAGGGACTTTTTTTAAAAAGAGCTTAACTTTAGACTATAAACTAAAGCAATTATTTATACGTTTTACTAATAGCAAAAAATAATTTGTACAAATTGTAAATAGCTACCAACAAATTTAAAAATCTAAGGATTATTCAAATTATAAGACAGCTTGTAAATCCTGTATAATCCTTTCATCCTGTCAATAAATATGAAAAAAATAATAGAAAAATATAAAGACCGCTTTTCAGAAGTAAAATTGTGGAGTAAGTTAAAGAACTATGCTAAAGAGGCTGGTTTAAAAACGGTCTATAGTGCTTTATTACTCTTTTATGCTTATAAAAGAAGTGATACCCCTGCTTGGGCAAAGCGAGTCATTTTTGGTGTATTGGGGTATTTTATAGCACCGATTGATGTCATTCCTGATTTAACGCCGTTGATTGGTTATACGGACGATATTGGTATGTTGAGTCTAGGGTTAGCAACTATTGCCTTTTATATCAATGATGAAGTAAAAACCAATGCCCGAGCGCAATTGGATAAGTGGTTTGGAGATTATGATGAGGATGATTTGAAAGAGGTGGATGACCAGTTATAGTATAAAATGCTAAGGCAAAGTGGCAGAAATAATCAACCATTTATACCGCCTTTTTCCCTTCTAAGAAACTCAAAAAATGCTTACATAATCCATTATGTAAGCATTTTTTGAATTCCTTAGAAGAAAAATTGACTGGTCTAACTGGCTAATTATTTTCTCCACTTTGCCTAAGTAGTCAGTCCAGTTAATATTGTCGGGTAATTTGGCGACTTTTAAAGCTGTACGTCGTTAAAAATACTCGCCATAGCAAAGGCTATGTCTGCGTTTTTTGCCTAGTACAACTTCAAAATTCATCCAAATACAA
>JBGCFJ010001253.1:0-13805 GCA_045106885.1 Saprospiraceae bacterium | reverse complement strand
TACCATAGAAAGGTATTTCAAAAGGCAACCAAGCAAAAACATCAAAAGAAGACAAATCATGCGCCCATAAGAATGGGGCTTGTCTAAATTCAATAGACGCAGGGAAGAAACGGAATAATGCAAACCAGATTGGCATCTGTGCAGCAATGGGCAAACAACCTCCTAATGGATTTACGCCATATTCTCGGTACATCTTCATCGTTTCCATTTGCATGGCTTGTTGGTCATCTCCGTGTTTTTCCTTCATCTTAGCCATCTTAGGCTTTAGAGCAGCCATTTTTTGCTGAGAATAAACCATTTTATAGGTCAATGGAAAAAGTAAGAGTTTTACCAATAAAGTCATGACAATAATGGCGACCCCTTTACTGCTAATAAAGCTATTCAAAAAGGCAAAAGAAGGGCGAATTAACCAACGATTAATCGTTCCGAAAATACTAGACCCGAAAGGAATAATATCTTCCAAACCATCCCCTTGTGCCTTTAATCGGTCATATTCATTTGGACCGACATAAAAATTCATGGCAAATGCCCCTGATTCCATAGGGATTTGAAGATTGGTCGTTAGTTTTTTCAAGTTGTCACTATCTTCATCTAGCATTTCTGTGGTCAGAACGGCTCTTCTAAAACTCCCCTCTTTAGCCATTAAAGAACTATTGAAAAATTGGTTAGAGTGCGATACCCATTTTACTCTTTCATCTGGCGCTTCTTCCCCATCGGTAGTACAAGAACAGTAATCCATATCTTCATCTGTCGTATAAAAATAGGCACTAGAGTAATTCTTTTCATACTTAACATTCTCCTCAATCTTATCTAAATAATTGACCCAGTTTAACTGTACATTACTTGCATCTACTTGGTCATCTAAACCGACTAATTTAATCGTATAGTCAATACCATAAGTCCCATCTTTAATGGTATATTTTTGTTCAAAATATTTGCCGTTACCTGCGCTCGCTCTAAACGTTACCGTTTTACCACTTATCGTAGGCGTAAAATATAAGGTACTCGTTTTTACATTTCCTGAATTTAAACTAGAGACAGGTAAAAAGTATTCAAATTTATTTTTATTATCCTCTAATAGTTTAAGGACACTTTTCTGGACAACCTTTTGCGTATCCAACTTGGATTTTTCATATTCCTTTAAAGTCACTTCTTTAATTCTACCTCCCTTATTCGTAAAAACAACAGTCATCAAATCATTCTCAATGGTATTTGTTTTTTCTGCTCCTATTGCCGATGGAGCAAAAACGCCATGTGTTGCTACTGCCTGTAGATTTCTGACAGAATCAGGCAAATCTAATACAACAGGGGCTTGTTCTTCTAATTGAAGCGCTTTGTCTTCAGTAGTAGCTGCTATAACAGAATCTCTAATGCGTTGTTGTTCGGCTAATTGAGCCTCTGTAGGTGCATTAATTTTTGCCCAATAAAATAAAATCGCAAAAATCAGCGTAATACCGATAATTTGATTTAGGTTTGTCTTATCCATTTAGGTATGAAATTAAGATTTTTGTGCTGAATAATGGGAGGGGAAAAATAGATTTGGTAAAATAATCGTTCGTGCGATGTCAATGTTTTTTTGATTTACCTTAAATTTTAGCCTCCTTTTTTAAAATTGATGCAAATGTAAGACTTTGTTCCTTTTATTGGCAATTCCATTAGACTTTTATCCAAAATAGATAGACCAAATCACTTTGATTACTTACTAAATAAGTAAAACTCGACAAATGATTATTAATAAAATGACTGTTTCCCGATTAAAAAACCTTTCTTTTTTACTTTTATTTTGCTTAATTACAGCTTGTGGAGACACTGCTAAATCTACCGCTAATAAACCCTTTGGCAATTGTAAATTTGGCGCACCAAAAGCAATTTTCAATCCTCAGATTCCCAAAGTAACCCAACATACGTTTCAGTTAAATGCTCAATCTGCTGTTGAAAAAGTGCAGTTTGATGGTGGGATAGCTTTAGAATTAATACAAAGTGGTTGTGAAAAGCCTAAGCAAGAATTTCAATTTACGATTCCAACTAGTACGAGCAACTTTAAAGATGAAGATTGGTTAGCTATGGGCGTAGATTTATTGGGTTTTATGGGAAGTACTGACCCTGGGTTACAGCCTTTTTTATTATGGCAAGGCGCACTTAAAGATAAAATAGGACAATTAAAGATTGGCTTACCGCATCAGTTAGAACCTGGTTTTTTTGTAAAAATAGATAAGGTAGCAGCGGCAGATTCTGGGTTGTTGATTTTGTCTTTGTATCAGGAGTAGGAGATGTCAAAGCACCATGATTTTCAAAATTATGGTGCTTTAAAATTCGAAATTATGCTTTACGGTTTTTATACCCCCTTACCATTCGTTCTTTCCCTTCCATATCTTTCGCCAATTCTACCTTTGAAAAACCGAGTTGTTCTAAAATAAGTACGACTTCTTTTGCATTAAATTCATTACATTCAAAGAATAATTGCCCGTTTGTGGTCAATTTTTGCTGGGCAAATTGAGCAATTTTTTGATAAAAAATAAGTGGTGCTTTATTATCTACAAACAAAGCTAAATTAGGCTCGAAGTCGGTAACTTGCTTGGGCATTAAGCTGATTTCCTGATAAGGAATATAGGGTGGGTTACTAATAATTACATCAAAATAGGGGAGTGCTTGCCACTTTTCTTCTTTCAAAATATCGACTGCTTGAAAAGCAACATCGACTTGATTCAAGAGGGCATTTTCTTGAGCTATTTTTAAGGCAGCTTGACTAACATCTAAGCCCAAAATTTCAGCATTGGGTAACTTCTTTTTTAAAGTGATTGGGATACAGCCGCTACCCGTTCCTATATCTACCAATTTTAAATTTGACATTTGAATGGATTCCAATACCCAATAAACCAATTCTTCGGTTTCTGGACGAGGAATCAATACATCTGGCGTTACCTTAAATTTTAAACCATAAAAATCAGCTTGCCCTAAAATGTATTGCACAGGCTCATGATTCACTAACCGCTTTTGAATAGCTTGTAGTTTATCAATTTCTAAAAATGCTTGTTCAGATTGATAATCAAATAAACGGAAAGCATCTTCAAAGACAATTCTAGCGATGCTACTGGCTTCCCTTTCTCCTTGAAAAGTGGTTAGTTGTTGGATGAATTGTTGATGTGCTTGTTGAATAGTTGGCAAAAAAGTAGATTTAAGTAAGTAGATAAATACGTAATCAGAAAGAAAATTGCTAACCAAAGTGTCGGACACCTTAAAGGTGTCCGACACTTTTTTACTCCCTAACTCTGTTGTGAAAAATTGCTAGTCATATAGTAAACAGAGGACAAAAATACCCGTAAATACAAGCATAAACCAATCAATTTATGAAAAAGATTACTTATTTCCTTTTTATGGCCTTTTTGACAGGTCAATGTGTATCGTTAAATCAAGGTGCAGTTGATAGTGATTTATTGGAAATTGCTAAATGGACGGTTGATGATGGCAAATTGGGGACAGTAAATGTGCTTCAATCTGGAAAAGCGGAAAGTACTATTGAAAACATAGCAGAAACATGGAAAGAAATAAATGATATTTTACCAAAAAAATGGATGAATAAATATGTAAAAACCTTAGAGTTATTAACGGATGGAAAAGACGAGACTTTAGCAGGCGTAAAGCCAATAGATGAAACCAATAAAGGATGGGCTTTTGCTTTAGATTTTACAGATTTGCCCGAAGGAGATTTTAAAGCAGATGCTGATTTTCTACAAACCCTAATCCATGAATTTGGACATATCCTTACTTTAAATAATTCACAGGTAGCACCTTCTGATTTGAAGTTTCAAGCAGACGAAACTCGTTATTTAACGAATGAAGGATTAGCGAAAATGGATAGCTATATTAACCAATTTGTCCAGCAGTTCTGGTATAAAAATGACTTACTTTCAGTATGGGATAAAATACAACGTACTAGAAATTCCA
The DNA here is from genome assembly GCA_045106885.1 of Saprospiraceae bacterium. GTDB lineage: Bacteria > Bacteroidota > Bacteroidia > Chitinophagales > Saprospiraceae > JAFMDF01. The sequence goes on along the minus strand of JBGCFJ010001253.1, from coordinate 9,860 downwards.
ATAAAAAATTAGACCAATTATACGACTTTTATTTAGCCAATAAAACAAAATTTCACACAGATTATGCAGCAGAAAGTCCAGAGGAAGATATAGCGGAGAGTTGGTATTTTTTTGTGATAAAGGATAAGCCAACAGGGCATTTAGTAAAGGATAAAAAGATATTATTTTTCTATCAATTTGACGAATTAGTAGCCATGCGTAAGGAAATAAGGGCTTCTATCCGATAATCTAAAAAAAAAATTTCAAGGATGAATTGAAATAGCTATAAAAAAATTATCTTTAGGGTTTACTCATTTTTTTAATCAATCACACACGACATGGCAGTTTATAACCTAACTATTAATGGCAAAAAACAGCAAGTAGATGTTGATCCAGATACCCCGATGTTATGGGTACTAAGAGACCATATTAATTTGGTAGGTACCAAATTTGGTTGCGGTATTGGACAATGCGGTGCTTGTACGGTACACTTGGATGGCAATGCTGTTCGTTCTTGCAGTTTGACCGTTGATAAAGTCAAAGACCAAAAAATCACCACCATCGAAGGATTATCCGCCAATGGAGACCACCCACTTCAAGAAGCTTGGATAGCACATGATGTACCACAATGTGGTTATTGTCAAGCTGGACAAATAATGAATGCGGCTTCCTTATTATCAAATAATGCCAATCCTAGTGACGAAGAAATTGCAGGGGCAATGAATGGAAATATTTGTCGATGTGGAACCTATACCAGAATAAAGGCAGCGATTAAAACAGCAGCTACTAAAATGGGGTAAAGTGGATGTGTTTTAAATTGAAAATTGAAAATTAAATCAAGTATGACACTTATAAAAACATCATATAATAGACGGTCTTTTCTTAAAACATCGACCGTGGCAGGCGGTGGATTTGTTTTAGGATTTAGCTGGTTAGCTTCTTGCCAACCTGCGGACACCGTCAAGGAATCAATTGTTAAAGCCATGCCTAAGGAATGGTTTGACATTAACGCCTTTTTGAAAATTGGCGATACTGGAGTGGTAACGATTATGTCACCTAATCCAGAAATTGGGCAAAATGTGAAAACGGCTATGCCGATGATTGTAGCGGAAGAATTGGATGTAGCTTGGGAAGATGTCGTAGTAGAACAGGCTGGTTTAGATACAGATAAATATACTCGACAATTAGCTGGAGGAAGTCAGTCTATTCGTGCAGGATGGCAAGGCTTGAGAATGGCTGGTGCAACGGCTCGAAGAATGTTATTAGAGGCAGCGGCTAAAGAATGGGCAGTTTCTGTAGAAGCATTGACCACCAAAGCAGGTGTGATTTACCACAAAGCAAGTGGCAAAGAAATGGGCTACGGTGACATTGCTGCTAAAGCAAATGGTATGACCGTACCAGAAAAAATTGCTTTAAAAGACCCCAAGGATTTTAAAATTATTGGAACCGATAGAAAAAACGTTGACGGTCAAAAGATAGTGACAGGACAGCCTTTATTTGGTATGGATATTCAAGAGGAAGGTATGAAAATCGCAATGATTGTACATCCTCCAGCCTTTGGCATGAAATTGAAATCTTTTGATGGAGATGCGATTAAAGCTATGTCTGGCATTAGCGATGTGTTTTCTATTAATACACAACCAAAAGGGGTTAAACTACAATGGTCTGACCAAAATAATGTTTATCCTGAATTAGTAGCCATCGTTGGAGCAACGACTTGGCAAGTCATGAAGGCGAAAAAAGCATTACAAGTTAATTGGGGACCAGGTTCTAAGGCAGAAAGTAGTTCGGACCACGAAGCAACCTTGTCTAAGTTCATGACACAAGCACCAAAGGAGGTTGCTAGAAAAGATGGAAATCCTGCTGCTGCTTTTGCTGCTGCTGCTAAAGTGGTAGAACGTACTTATTCTGCACCATTCTTGGCGCATAATACGATGGAACCAATGAATTTTTATGCCAATGTAACGGCAGATAAAGCAGAATTGAACGGGCCTACTCAAACGCCACAATTTGCTAGACCAACCGCTGCTGCCTTATTAGGCATGACGGAAGACCAAGTGTCTATAGGCATGACGAGAATGGGCGGGGGATTTGGTCGTCGATTATATGGCAACTTCGTGATGGAAGCAGCTTTAATTTCTCAGAAAGCAAAAGCACCTGTGAAATTAGTCTATACGAGAGAAGATGATATGACACAAGGGACGTATCGACCTGCTTATAAAGTGACTTACCGAGCGGCTTTAGATGCAGATAATAATATGACTGCTTTTCGTGCCAGAGGTGCAGGAACACATGGTAGTCCAGTTTTTGCCGACCGTTTTCCAGCAGGGGCGGTTGATAATTATTTAGCAGAAAATCACACGAAGGAATCTAATATTTCAACAGGAGCTTGGAGGGCGCCACGCTCTAATTTCATCGCTTGTGCAGAACAATGTTTCTTGGACGAAGTAGCGAAAGAAGCAGGCAAAGACCCAATTGATTTCCGATTAGGTTTATTTGATAAAGCAGCTAAGAATCCAGTAGGGGAGAAAAATGATTATGATGCAGAAAGATATGCTGGCGTGCTAAAATTAGTAAAGGATAAAGCGGGTTGGATTGGCCCTTCTTCTAATGGTGTTTTCCGAGGGGTATCGGCTTATTATTGCCATAATTCTTATGTAGCACAGGTGGTAGATGTGGTTATGGAAGGCAATCAACCAACTGTCAATAAAGTACATTGTGCGGTAGATTGTGGGATTGTGATAAACCCATTAAGTGCTAAGAATCAAATTGAAGGTGGAATTGTAGATGGTATTGGTCACGCCATGTTTAGTGGAATGACTTTCCAAGACGGTAAACCTGACCAGCAAAATTTTGATACCTATCGCTTGATTCGTCATGCAGAAGCACCACTAGAGATTGAAACCAATTTTGTAGATAATGGCATTGACCCAACTGGTTTGGGAGAACCGTCTTTACCTCCAATTGCAGCAGCAGTTGCCAATGCTATTGCGGCCGCTACAGGTGAAAGATTGTACAATCAACCGTTTGTTGCGAATAAGCAAATACTAGGATAATAGTTTTTACTGGATAACTTCCCGTTATCCAGTAAATTTAAATAGCAACAAGTTTAAAATAAAAATAGGGCGACAATGATTCATTGTTGCCCTATTTTTATTTATTGACGAGATGACTGAAGCTGAGTTTCCCATCAGAAAAGTAATTTTTCGGTAAAATCCTCTATAAAATTAAATAATTAATAAGAGTTTTCATTATATTTGTTTTAAAATTAGTAAGACTTTACTAAAATTTAAATAAAACCAATAAATAAGAATAGGTATGATGGAATTATTAAATAACCCCAGTACAGGTAAGCTTGCTGTATTAATTACTTTGTTATTTTTTGTAGGAATAGAAATTTTTGCAGGACATATTAAAAACTCTAACCGAACGAAAGATGATTGGATTAGTGAATTTGGTGGATTTGCCTTAGTCTCTCTGGCGAGTTTTGTAGGACTATTTGGGATTTCCTATTTAGGAGAATTATTTTTTCCAGATGCACATTTCTCTCTAGCAAGCTTGTCTTTATGGATTGCAGCTCCTTTATATATGTTTATAGATGATATTGCTCAATATTGGTACCATCGGTCTGCCCATGAACATAATTTTTTATGGAAGCATCACCGAGTGCATCATGCGGCGGAACAAATGGGGGTAATGGTTTCTTTTAGAAATTCTGCGCTTTACTTTATGTTTTTACCGAATGTTTGGATAGCAGCTATTTTTACCTTTTTAGGAATGATTCCTGCTACGATTATTGGCTTAATAGTGAAGCAATTGGTGGTGGCTAGTTCTCATAGTACTTTCAGATGGGATGAATACATTTATAAAATCAAGCCTTTAAGCCCTTTAATGTGGGTGATTGAACATATTTTCGTGACCCCTGCTTTTCATTATGCGCATCATGGAAAATCAAAAGCAGATAATATTAGCGACCCAAATGGCAATTTCGGAAACGCCTTTACTATCTGGGACCAATTATTTGGGACTGCTACTTTTACTAGAAAATATCCGCTAGAATTTGGTTTACAAACAGATACTAAAGATAGTTGGGCATCGCAGCTTTTTTATCCAATCATTACTTCTGATAAACCAGGAAGTGAATTGGCAAGAGGCCATAAAAAGGTTTCTTCTGCTACCAACGAAGCCATTGAAGTAGAATTAGAAGCAGGGACCCATTTATGGTGTCAATGTGGTTTTAGTAAAAATGCCCCTTTTTGTGATGGTTCACATCATGGGACTAAAATAAAACCGATTGCTTTTGATATGAAGAAAAAGCGGAAGGTGAAATTATGTAATTGTAAGCATACCAAGGCGAGTCCTTTTTGTGATGATACGCATTTGAGTTTGTAATCTGTATTCAACTAATTTTGATTTCAAAAAGTATGCAATGAAAATCTATTGGGTAAGTTAATTTGTTGGGAGTATTTAGCGCATCAGATTAAAGATTGATATTAAAAAAATATTAAAATTATCATCTAGTCCCTTAAATCCGTTGCCTTCATTCATCCGTTGGTTAAAAAATAGCCCAACGGATGAATGAAGGCAACGGATGAGTATTAATTTTTTACCTGACTATCTATTTTATCTAACGGATTAATTTACTCAACGGATTTTCAATATTAAACGAATTCATCATTCATCATTCATCATTATAATTACCGCTCCACCAAAACAATCTCCGAACGCCGATTCTCCTGCATTCCTTCTTCCGAATTATTATCCGAAATAGGACTTGTTTCTCCAAATCCAACCGCTTTAAGAATCCGTGTAGTAGCAATTTCTTTTCCAATTAAATAAGCCTGAACTGCATTCGCTCTATTTTGAGATAGAATCATATTTCTTACATCCTCGCCTCGACTATCTGTATGTCCATTTACTTCGATTTTTGCTTTTGGATATGCTGTTAAAACCCTTGCTACATTGTCTAATTGAGCAAGAGAAGTGGCCGTCAATTCAGCAGAATTAAAAGGAAATTGAACCGATTCTAAGACAAAGGTTTTAGGGACGGCTAGTTTAGGGGTGCTTAAGAAATCCGCAATTCTAGCTTCTGCTGTATTGGAGGTTAAATTTAAATCCAAAGCAGTTGGGCCTAATTTAGCAGGTGCAACTGGTTTTGGTCGAGGCTTTGCGACTACTTTAGGCGTTGGAGGGGGAGTAACTACTGCCTTCTCTGTATTACATTTCTTAAAAAGTAGGCCTAATAAAAATAATCCTAACAAACCTAATAAAACCCACCACCAAGGGAAGCCTTTCTTTGATTTTTCTGAGGCTATTTTGGGCGCAATAGATGGACTTGGTTTTACTGCGGGTATGGTAGTTGTCTCTTCTTTAAATGTAGGGATATAGGCTTGTATTTCTTCTTCTTCTTCTTCTTCTTCTTCGATTTCAGTAACTGGAGTTGTGTAAGTTGCAACTACCTCTTCTTCTACTACTTCTTCCTCGATAATTTCTATTGTTGTTTCTTCGCTTACTTCTTCCTCAATTATTTCTGTTGTTGGAACAATTTCTCGTTCTATTTTTATGCTTGGTTGCGGTAGAATATCTGGTAGCACATCTGGTTTTTCTATAGGACTTACGGCAGTAATTACAGGTATACTAGTTGCGACTGTTTCTTTGATTAAGCCTTTGGTTACTACTGGAATTGATTTTTCAGGTAAAGTAATGGTGTATTTTTTCTTCTTGGATATGGTTACTTTATTAACTGCTTCTTTGTGATTGATTATGTCGGCTTTAAACGCTTTTAATGCTGCCAACATTTTCTTTTCAGTTGAATAATAGCGACTTCTAGCAAAAGACTTTTCATTCCCTTCAATGATGGAGAAATAGAATTGATTTTTGCTCTTTTTCCAAGTCTTATATCCTTTTTGCTGCGTTCCTAATGCAAGAATTTTGGTAATATATTCATCCCTATTTCGTCGTTTATTAAAAGGTTTGCTAAATAATAAAGGCTGTCCTTTTTTGTCATTATAATGAAAATAATGCAATTTGTTTTTGGCGCTTTTAAAACTTTCAAAACCGATTAATCCTAATGGAGAAGCCTGTTTTAAATGATATTTTTCATTGGATTTTCGTTTCTTTTTCTTCTTTTTAGGAATTTTGAAGTCAGCTTCATAATTGGGGGCTTCGGCGGTTAAATAAACCATTGCTACTTCCATTTTTCCCCGACTCTTAAAAGATTTGCTCCTAGCAATTTCGTAATCTTCTTCCGTTTTAAAAATAAAAAAGAAGTGGCCATCTTGTTTGACTACTTCAACATTTTTGCTGGTATTCGTTTGATGAATAATCGAATGGATGGCTTTTAATCGACGGGTTTTCCCTTCATAAACTCGACTATATAAAATAGGTTTGCCATTGGCATCATTAAAGTGAAAATATTTGTCTTTAGAATCTTCGATATCAATTAGTTCAAACCCAGGCTGGTTATGGATAGATTTTTTTTCAAAATTATAGGCTTCCGTTCTACCTCCTATTTTCTTTTTAGAAACCACTTTTTTATTAGGCTTCTCATAGCTAACAGAGAAATCATAACTAGCAGTAGCAAATGCTTTTAATTCAGACAAAACATCACTAGCATCTTCTATCGCTTCAAAAGAAGGACTTTGAGCCAGCCCTGCAATTTCAAAGTAATATTGTTGATTATTCCCTGCTTGAATGGCAATCTGTTCATTATCTCTTAAATCCAATAAAACAGTTTGTAATTGCTCTAAACAGGTCGATTTGTTACTATAATCAATGCTAGTGAGGTAAGTTTTTTTTTGATTACTTATTTCAAAAAGATAATCATTCTCTGCGTCAGGACGAAGTAATTTAATGCTCATAGTTGCTATTTTTGCTAAAAAGTATAGGTAAAATATCGAAAACGGAAGTAATATAGTAAAAAAATAGGTTGTGAGAAAATTTGATATTCTTTTTTATGAGATTGGGTTAGATTTTGTTATTTAAACACTAGCATTAACTTTGACTGGTAAAATCAGTAATCATATTCGCTCTGTAATTTACCATATTTTTTGAGCCACTTTTGAATGGTGACAAAGCCTGGTGCTTTTTTTTGTCGGAGTCTATTGAGGAAGTTTTTAAAATTTTGATTTTGACGAACATGACTACTTTTAGTGATTCGCTTTAAATTTTTAAGGTTGTCGAAAGGTTTTTGTTGAACGCCTACATCTCAGTCCATTTTGACTTGTCGAATAGATTTAAAATTCTCAATTGAAAGTTGTTTAATATGCTTATCCATTATCTAAAATTATCCCTCAAATATAACGGAATAAATCCAAATTAGATAGTTTCTTAATTTTTTTTCGGACTCAAGCAACCTTTTCTTAGCAGTTTGCACTATTGGTTTTGATAAGAATTCTCACTAAATTCATATCGGAATAGATGATTTAAATGGTTTGATTACTATTAACTTGCTGACACGAGTTTCTTAACGTTGATATAGTAATGCAGACCATTAAGTCATCTTGCAAATTCATCGAATTTATTATAAGGAGGGGACACCTCCTTAGTACAAGGGACTTAGTAAATAAATTTGCGTAGCTTATTTATTTTTAATTTCCTAAACGAAAAACTTTCTATCTTCTTGAGTACATCGGATTCTTATATTATTGACGGGTGCAAACAGGGCGACTATGTAGCACAAAACCAACTTTTCTTAAAGTATAGGTCAATGCTATTTGGTGTCTGTTTGCGCTATGGTCAAAATCGACAAGAGGCAGAGGACTTATTGCAGGACGGGATGATTGTCATTTATAGGGATTTATATCAATATAAACCAACTGGCGCTTTAGGCGCTTGGTTAAGACGAGTAATGGTGAATGTTTGTTTGCAGCATTTGCGAAAAAAACACCGAATTATTCGGACAACACCTATTGAAAATTTTAATGAGCGATTAGAGACGGACGAAGATTTATTTAGTCAGTTTAGATTGAAGGCTTTATTGAGAATGGTTCAACAATTACCACCAGGGTATCGAATGATTTTTAACTTATACGTTATTGAAGGATATTCCCATCAAGAAATAGCTGATAAATTAAGTATTTCTTTAGGAACTTCTAAATCTCAACTTTCTAGAGCCAAAGCCACTTTGAAAAGATTATTGGAAAAAGAATTAGCGGATGAACCGTGAAAAGAGGTCAGTAAAAAATAAAACTGATGTCTAAAAAAATACCATGAAAGGAAAAAACAAACCAGACAATTTAGAAGATTTCTTCAAACCATTGGGAGAATATGAAGAGGACCCAGGAGCAGACTTTTGGGATAGAATAGCTCCGATTATTCCTCAGAAACCTATGGCTTCTACCTTTGTTTATAAAGGTTGGATGATAGCGATGGCTTTTTTAGGTGGACTTCTATTTAGTAGTCTATTTTTCTATTGGCAATCGAACACGCAGTTATTAAATAATTTAGAAACTCAAATAATTGAGAACAATAACCTAATTGAAGTTTTGCAGCAAAAAGTACTGCTCTTACAGAATTTCAAAGAAACTAATATTACTCTCTCTGAAAATAAAACCCTTGAAATAATTACAGCAAACAAAGAAATCACCCGACTGAAATCTATTTTAAATTCAAAAGCTATTGGTTCCCCTGAAAAAGCAAAGCTAAACGCTTCCATTCAAACTAATAAAGAACCACTCATTAAGCTGGAAATTGCCCGTAAAACAGATGTTGTAGCCACTGTACCTTCCTTGGATGGCAGTTGGTTACAACCTCGTTTTTTATCAATTACGCAAGATTTATCTCGTTTGTTTGCAGCGTATAATAGTAATCAATTACTTAGTAATAATGCTTTTGAAGAGACAAGAACAGATTCTAGACCTGATGAAGTAGGAATAGAAACTGTTAAAACATTACGAAACCTTAGTTTATTACCTGTTAAAAAAGTGTTAGCTATACCGTTTGATGAAGATAATTTTGATTTAAATTTAGCGGAAAAATTGGCATTGTTTAGAAAATCTCAACTAACCCCTGCATTAGATGAGGATTATGAAAAACTAACTTCTTTTATCACAGGTTCTATTAATCCATTATCTAGTTACAAATATAATTTAGCAGGTTTTCAACCAACTGGACCAGTTGCTTTAGAATCGGCGGGTATCGGTAAATCTTGGAACTGGAGTGTTTATGGTGGCTTTGAAACGAAATCTAAGTGGTCTGTTCAGATGGGCATTGATTATAATAAATTGTCGGTTGTTAAAGAAAGCGTCAATAATGTTCGATTTAAAGAAGAAGATGCCCAACTAGTTAATGGAGGATATGTTTATTCATTTAACCAACGTACAGATGGTGCATTGGGACAAGTAAGCGTTAGTTCTACGGTATCAAATCAGTTTAAGAATGATGGAAAAGATATTTTAGATGGCGATTTATTTCAATTATCAATTAGTACGGAACAGCCTGTAAAAATTATCCGATTACCTATATTGGGTGGGTATAGATTTGATTTGTCTAGCCGATTTTATGTAACGCCTAAATTGGGAGTTTCTGCAGTTTGGAAAATAAAAGACCAAACTCAATTAAGAGAAATTAAGCCCTTTTCGGACCGTTTAAGCGTACAAAAATCTGATATTTTCTTAACGACTAAAAGAACAACAGAATCTTTAGAAGCTAACTTCCGAACAGAATTTGGCTTTAGATGGCGAAAGCGTTGGTACTTAGTCGCTGAGCCAAGATATAAATATGGTAAGTCCTTATTTCAATATAAAGATTTGGAATTAAAAGATTCCCCTTTCCATTTGATGGTTGGTATTCGATTTAATGTAGACTAATACAGTAGGCAGTAGGCAGTAGGCAGTAGGCAGTAGGCAGTAGGCAGTAGGCAGTAGGCAGTAGGCAGTAGG
>JBGCFJ010001252.1:0-7827 GCA_045106885.1 Saprospiraceae bacterium | reverse complement strand
GAGGATATTTATCTCCATACTTTGTAACGAATGCAGAGAATATGGTAGCAGAATATGAAAACCCTGCAATCTTAATCCACGATAAGAAGATTTCTAACATGCAGGACATCGTTCCTATTTTAGAAAAAGTGGTTGGAGCAGGACGTTCTTTATTAATCATCGCTGAAGACATTGAGTCTCAAGCATTAGGTGTTTTAGTAGTGAACAGATTGAGAGCACAGTTGAAGATTGTTGCTGTAAAAGCACCAGGATTCGGTGACAGAAGAAAAGCAATGTTAGAAGATATTGCCATTTTGACAGGAGGTACGGTTATCTCTGAAGAAAAAGGCTATAAATTAGACAGTGTTGAATTAGAGCATTTAGGAACTTGTGAAAAAATCACCGTTGACAAAGACAACACAACTGTTGTAAATGGTGCTGGTAACCAAGAGCAAATTGATGCTAGAATCAACCAAATCAAAGCACAAATCGAAACAACGACTTCTGATTACGATAAGGAGAAGTTGCAAGAAAGATTGGCTAAATTAGCTGGTGGTGTTGCTGTATTATATGTTGGTGCAGCTACAGAAGTAGAAATGAAGGAGAAGAAAGATAGAGTAGATGATGCATTGCACGCAACTCGTGCAGCAGTTGAAGAAGGAATCGTTGCAGGTGGTGGTGTTGCTTTAGTAAGAGCTATTGGTTCTTTAAGAAATACTAAGGGTGTGAATGAAGATGAAAATATCGGTATCGCTATCGTTAAGAAATCTTTAGAAGCTCCACTAAGAACGATTTCTGAAAATGCAGGTGTGGAAGGTTCTGTAATTTTACAGAGAGTTGCAAGAAGTAAAGGCGACATGGGCTATAATGCTAGAACGAACAAGTTTGAGAACTTGAAGAAAACTGGTGTAATTGACCCAACTAAAGTAACTAGAATTGCTTTAGAAAACGCAGCTTCAATTGCAGCTATGATTTTAACTACAGAATGTGTAGTGAATGATAAGCCAGAAGCAGATGCAGGTGGACATGGCCATGCGCACGGTGGAATGCCAGGCGGAATGGGCGGTATGATGTAAAAAACGGTAGTAGGTTGATGGTTAAGGGTAGACGGTCTTACCGATACTTAGAACAATCCTCCAAAAGCGTTTTCAAAAATATAAAAGCCTTCTCGAAGTGATTCGGGAAGGCTTTTTTGATTTATCTAACTTCATCAGATTGAGAGTTGAACAATTTTGTAAAGCCTAAGAATTTCCTAACTTTGGGTAAAATTAATAGCAATAAAATATTCTCTTTTCATTAATTTCCAAGATATGATGCCTACTCTTAAGATGCATAAAAGTTTAAAATCCTGTTTAGCTTCAAGAAAAATATTCTTTTGTTTATTGTTTGGGTTACTCCTCTCTTTTCAAAGAGGTATCGGACAAGTTGATACTAAAAACAGAGTCATTATTCTAACAGATATTGAGGCAGACCCAGATGATACCCAATCGTTAATTCGACTATTTTTATATGCTAACCAAATCGACCTTAAAGGTTTGGTCGCAACAACTTCTTGTTGGCTTCAAAAAGAAATCCATCCAAAATCCATCGAAAAGGTGATTCATGCTTATGGCAAAATCCAACCAAATTTATTATTGCATGAAACAGGTTTCCCTGATGAGGCATTTTTATTAAATTTAATCAAAAACGGATTGCCCAAATATGGCATGACGGGAGTCGGAGAAGGAATGGATTCTGAGGGGTCAAACTTAATAATCGAAGAATTGGAAAAAGCAGACAATCGACCTTTGTGGATTTCAACTTGGGGTGGCGTGAATACTTTAGCACAAGCATTGTATACCATTAAAAATACGAAGTCGAAAAAAGAAGTTGACCGACTGGTTTCAAAATTGCGTGTTTATACCATTTCAGACCAAGACGATAGCGGGATTTGGATTCGAAATAATTTTCCAAATTTATTTTACATCGTTTCCCCTGGTGATGATTATGGAAGTGCCACTTGGACAGGTATTAATAATGTGATAAAAGGCATTGATAATACGACTATCAGCAATTCGTGGTTTGCCCAAAATATTCAACAAAATCACGGTCCACTTGGTGCAGCCTATCCCGATGTTTCTTGGGGTGTAGAAGGTGATACACCTGCCTTTTTATCCTTAATACCGAACGGGTTAAACAATCCCGAACGTCCAGAATGGGGTGCTTGGGGTGGTCGTTATGAATTATACAAACCTGATTTTTCAAAAACTAAAGCAGGACATTCCGTTGTCGAAATTGCACCCGAAACTCGTGCGATTTGGACCAACGCAAATGATGTTTATTCCCCTTATCTTCCAAGTGAATATGGTCGTTCCGTAAAAAAAGATACGACTACCTTTACAGGTTATAAAGAAACTTTATGGCGTTGGAGAGATGACCTTCAAAATGATTTTGCGGCTCGAATGGATTGGTGTACGCAATCTTTTGAAACGGCTAATCATCCACCAGTTCCAGTATTAACACATTCAGCTAAAATAACCCTTAAATCTGGTGAAAATTTCCGTTTAGATGCTTTTGATTCTACAGACCCTGATGGGGATAATCTTAGTTTTCTGTGGTTTCCTTATCTAGAAGCAGGGACTTATAAAGGAAAATTTGAATTGGGGCAACCAGAAAATGCACATTTAGTATATGGCAAAGCGCCTGAAGTGGAGGAAGAAGTAACAATTCATGTTATTCTTAAAGTTAGTGACAAGGGGTCGCCTTCTTTATCTCGGTATAAAAGAATTATCCTTACAATCGTCCCAAAATGATTCCTGAATTAAACTATTAGATTTGTCAAGAACGACAATAATTTAAAGAATAATAAAATGAAAAACTTCCTACTTTTTAGCCTTCTATTAGGTTGCTTTCTAACCAATTGTGCTGCTACTAAAAGTGATAAAACACTAAATATTTCCAAAGAAGTCAACTCACAAACAACAACTACAGGCGAATATAGGCTAGTGGTAGAAGGGTTTGATTGGGGTGCCGCCGTCAGTAAAGTCATTCTTACTATAGATGATAGTCTTTCTGTAGTTAATGGTAAAGATTTTGAGGTAACGGTAAATAGGGCTACAGATTGCGAGGAATTAAAACCAGCAGATGCAACAGGAAAACTAAAGGTATTGTATGCCTATATTTCAGATGCCAAAGCAAATAAAATAGCCAAAGGAATTCATGTAACGCTAGTATTATACACTGCTCCCTTTGAAACCCTTAATGCTCCTGTAAAGTACTTTTCCCAAAATCCCAAATGCCCAGGTAATCAATGGATTGATTTTCAATTGACCATTATTAACCCAATAACTCAACAAATTTGGGATAAAGAAACAGATAGAATCATTCCGTTAATTGATGAATTTGACTTGTCTGGTCAATTTTCACAGAAGGACATTTCGTTAACTTATGCTTCTTTCACTCCTAAATTGACGACTAATAAACGCCCCCTCATTATTTGGTTACATGGTGGAGGCGAAGGTGGCACAGACCCTTCCATACCATTGATAGCCAACCGAGCAGCTAATTATGCTGCGCCAGAAATACAAGCCTATTTTGAAGGTGCTTATGTATTAGTACCACAAAGTCCAACTTTCTGGATGGATAATGGAAAAGGGGAATATACACGTGGAGAAGTGGATGATAAATATAATGAAAGCCTAATGGCTTTAATTGAAGATTATGTCAATCAGCATCCCAATATTGATAAAAACCGAATTTATCTAGGCGGCTGCTCCAATGGAGGTTATATGACTTTAAAATTGCTAATGCTTCGGCCTGATTATTTTGCTGCGGCTTTTCCGAGTGCCCTAGCCTATCATGGAAAGAATTTGACAGTCTCAGATGCTCAAAAAATTAAAAATGTTCCTATGTGGTTTATTCATAGCAAAGATGACCCCGTTACAAGGGCGAATGAAACGGTCATGCCAACCTACAATAAATTACTAGCAGCAGGAGCAAAAAATGTACATTTATCCCTGTATGACCATGTGGTAGATATAACGAATCAGTTTGGAGGAGATAACTATTATTACTTGGGACATTTTTCGTGGATTTATTCCCATGCTAATAAATGCCAATTAGATTATGATGGAACACCTGTTAAAGTAAATGGGCAACCTACAACGCTAATGGGATGGCTTGCTAGTCATAGTAAAACTTCAAAATAAAGAGACTACTTTACTAACAGTCTAATGGTTCAAACATTTACTACTCGAATCATTAGACTGCTTTAATAAATTACTTCGCATCGTCTATTTCTAACACAACTATTGAAAATGGAGGAAGTACGATAGAGACTGTTTCCTCCTCCAATGTAGCACCTTTGAAGTTTTTCGGCTGAATTGTTTCTGGTTTATCAAAAGTATTATGAGCTTGTATTTTGTCGGCTGTTAAAAGTCGCCCTTGGACGGTCTTAGCATCCATTCCTCGAAGAGCAATCTGAATTTCCTGAGACGCTTTTGCATCAATATTGACTAACGAAATATGTACTTTTCCTGTTGTATCAATAGAAGCGGAAGCAGAAATTGCTTGCAATGTTTTATCCCCTAATTGATAGGCTGCACTTTTCAAATGTATCGGAATTAATTTTGCATCTTGATGCACTTTATACATTTCCATTACGTGGTAAGTCGGCGTAAGCAATATTTTTTCTTCCTCCGTCAAAATAACGGCTTGTAGCACATTTACGGCTTGTGCCAAATTCGCCATTTTCACCCGTTCACAATGATTATTGAAAGTATTCAAAGTTGTGCCAGCAATCATGGCATCTCGCATTGTGTTTTGTTGATATAAAAACCCTGGGTTAGTACCGGGTTCTACCTCATACCAACCACCCCATTCATCTACAATTAAACCAATCGTCTTTTGGGGGTCGTATTTATCCATCACCCTACTGTGTGCTTTAATATGGTCTTCTATCGCTAAAGCCTTTTGCATGGTCAGAAAATAGTGGTCTTCTGTAAATGCTGTAGAAGGTCCTTTTTCTCCCCAACTGAATACAGAGTAATGGTGTAAGGAAATACCTTCCATCAATTTGAGCGGAATATTTTTCATTAAGACTTCTGTCCAGTCGACATTATTAGAATAACCACCTGCCGCAATTCGATAAAGTTGACTCCCTTTCGCTGCGGTGTTCATATAAGTCGCATATTGACGGTATAAATCCACATAATATTCGGGGCGCATATTTCCACCACAGCCCCATGCCTCGTTGCCTACTCCCCAGTATTTAACAGACCAAGGGTCTTTTCTACCATTTTCCCTTCTCAACTTAGACATCGGGCTTTCATGTCCTGCATTGGTATATTGTATCCAATCTGATAATTCCTGCACCGTACCGCTACCTACATTACCAGAAATAAAAGGTGCTGTTTCTAATTGTTGGCAAAGCTCTAAGAATTCATGCGTTCCAAAGCTATTATCTTCCGTAGTGCCGCCCCACCAAGTATTAACAATCGTTGGTCGCTTATCCTTTGGTCCAATTCCATCTTTCCAATGATAAGTATCTGCAAAACATCCACCTGGCCAACGCAAATTGGGAATTGCTAATTTTTTCAAAGCTGCTACGACATCCTTTCTCATCCCTTTTTGGTGAGGAATAAGCTGATTATCTTCGCCTACATAAAACCCACCGTAAATACAACGGCCTAAATGCTCTGAAAAATGACCATAAATGTGCTTACTAATTTGATGTTCTGCTAAATCAACATTTAGCGTAACTTTATTTTGAGCAAGCAGGTTGGTCATTATTGAACAACAAAATAAACAGAAGAGACTAAAGTTTTTCATCTATCAATATTTGATTTAACTTAATTCCAAACACTATTCAAAGGATAAATTGCACCATTAGCGATATTACATGTTCCATTCTCCGCCGATAACGCAATAGTATTGAATTTTTCGGAAGGAAAGAAAATACTTGTAAAATTTAACGCCCCATTATTAATAAAAATTTCAATAGACGTCGCATCAATAATGAGCTGTATATCTAGCTTATCTTCATCAAAATCAATCGGTGCAGCATGTACATTTTTGTAAAAGGCTTCGGAAAATTTATCTTTTCCAGCATTAGTTCTATCCACAAACATTTTCCGCGCTTTTTTATCAAATTTGATTAAAAGATGCTCCCCTACTCCATTTTGAAGTTTAATCCCAAAAGAGGTAGCGGTTGTTTGTTTTAAATCAACACTCAGGTTCAATTCCGCTTGCGAAGCAGCAAAAGAACCTGCTAAAACCTTTTCTTCAGAGATAGTCATCTGCCCCAAAGGCATCGCTTCTCCTCTTAATGTTTGAAATTCCTTGACAGGTAAACTATGCAAGGCATAATTAGCAGCTGATTTTACCAAACTCAATTCCCTTGGTAAAGTCATCGAACTTCTCCAAGTTTCCGTTGGCACAATTTGCGCATATTGCCAATTGGACATCCAACCAATTCCAAGGATTCGGCCATCCGTTTTGGGGACATTATTCCAAGTAACAAAAGCATAATTATCGGTGCCCCAATCTAACCATTTTTGGTTTTTGATGTCACTTTTAAAGGTTGTTCCATCAAATTCTCCAACGAAATAAGAAGTGGCAGTACCATCGTTTGGCGCTTCTTTTTGAATACTGACGATTAAGACCCATTTATATTCATCCGTGCCTTCGACTTTCATTGGAAACAAATCTGGGCATTCCCATAAACGATTATCCCCTTTGATACCAAAGTCAGAAATAAATTCCCAATCCGTCAAGTTAGGAGAAGCATAAAATTTCACTTTATCATAAGCTGCTAATACCAAAATCCATTTTTGGGAAGGTTCGTGCCAGACGACTTTAGGGTCCCTAAAATCTTTGATTTTTTCTGTATTAGGAATGACTGGATTGCCTTTATATTTTGTCCATTCATAGCCACCATCCAAACTATAAGCAATACTTTGTTTTTGAAAATCATTGGATTTCGCTTTCTCTCCTACAAAATCGTGATGCGTAAAAGTCGCTACTATTGGTGGATTATCTGTAGTCCCTAATTTTGACGTATTGTTTATATCAACCACCGCACCTCCAGAAAAAATACAACCTATCGAATCTGGATACAAACCAATTGGCAGATGTTCCCAATGAAGCATATCTTTTGACTCCGCATGTCCCCAATGCATTGGACCCCAAACGGTACTATCTGGAAAATATTGGTAAAACAAATGATACTTTCCTTCATGGTAAAACATACCATTTGGGTCATTCATCCAGTTTGCAGCTGGGGTAAAATGGAACTGTGGCCGATGTTTCTCTTTGTAAGAATCCTTATTTTTAATAGATTCTTCGGCAACTATTACGGTATCCTCTTGTTGACTTGCCTCATTTTGACAAGCATTAATGATAAACAACATTCCTATCAATAAAATAACCTTATTCATTTTAAATAGTATTGATGATTAATTACTCGAAATTTCATCAAAAAGTAACTCTTTTTTGCCAATTCGAGTAATTTTCATAGCTATTTCCTCAAATAAAAGACACCCACCTGATAGTAGTCAGGCAGGTGGTCTCTATTTTTATGCTTTTAAATAGCTACGTAACATGAAAAAAATAATTTGAACAACTATAATTGGTTGGGTTGATAAATTCATGGGAAATTCGATACAAAATGTCCGACTTATTTTTTATCCGTTACTAAATTAATTATATAATTATGATTTCGTTTGTTCCTAATTAGAGTCTGTCCGTAAACTTGTGCTTTGCGTGTCTAACGTAATCGCCAAATTTATTTGGCTGATTCAAAATATTGACTGTCAGTAATTTATGAACCTACCAAATAAATTTGGTGGTTACGAACGGAACAAAATCGAC
>JBGCFJ010001251.1:0-11274 GCA_045106885.1 Saprospiraceae bacterium | reverse complement strand
AAACTAGGCTGTACAATCTACCAAAAAAAGTTCCTCAGCTTTTTGCTCTTTAAAAGGCTTAAAAAAAGGTGTATTTGTTCTCTTACTTAATTCAAAATACGAAAAAGATATATCATTACAAAACAGAAGTATTTTGAGTGTAATAAATCTAATTTTACAATATTGAAAATCAATAAGTTACAAAGAATATATGCGCTCTAAACTTTTAATATATTTTTTTTTTTTTTTTCTATTATTTCCGATTTTTGTTAGACTCAATTATTGTATTAAAAAAACGTTTCACAAAAAAAAGTTCGGGGAAGAAATATAGCTCGATTGTACAGCCTACCCCTAAACCTTTGCACCTCTAGACCTCTATACCCTTAAACCTTTAAACTCTTAAACCTTTAAACCTTTAAACCCTTAAACCTTTAAACCTTTAAACCTTCAAACCTCTATACCCATAAAATATGTACACCCGACTTATATATATAGCTATTGTTTTATTAAATTTCACTTTTTTAAATGGACAAACAAAAACGCTTCAACTCTCTTTATCGGAAGTAGTGACGCTTGCACAAAGTGATGCGCCAGATGTTTTGATTGCGAATACCAGATTGAATAATAGTTATTGGCGGTATAAATCATTTTTAGCCGATTATAAACCGCAGATTAATTTAGATGCACAGTTGCCTAATTTGAATCGGTCAATTGCTTCTATTACTTTACCTGATGGGACAGATGCTTTTATCAATCGTTCACTCATGTCTTCTAGTTTAGGTTTACAATTGAGCCAGCAGATAACAGCTACGGGAGGAACGGTGTTTGCGTCTACGAATTTAGAACGAATTGATATTTTTAAGACGGATAATAATCCAAGTACTCAATCTTATTTATCTGCACCGATTTCAATTGGTTTTATCCAGCCTTTATTTGCTTACAATCAATTGAAATGGAATAAAAAAATAGAACCTTTACGCTATTCTGAACGAACAAAAGAATATGCAGAAGAAATGGAAAGTGTGGCTTTTGAAGCAGCAAATTTGTTTTTTGATGTCTTGATTGCTCAACTAAATTTAGCGGCAGCGAAACAAGATAAGATTAATGCAGATACGCTATTTTCGATTTCTAAAGGGCGTTTTGAGGTAGGAAAAATAGCCGAAACAGAATTATTACAAATTGAATTACAATCGTTGAATGCGGATGCAAATGTAGCGCAAGCAGGCTTAAATGTAACAACGAATACAGAGCGATTGCGGAATCATTTGGGGATAAAAGAAGCTGTTATTTTTGAATTGGAAACACCTATGAATATTCCAACCTTTTTAGTAGATTCTGAAAAAGCCTTAAAGTTTGCTCGCATGAATCGAAGTAATTCCGTCAACTTTGAACGGCGCTTATTACAAGCAGAAGGGGAGGTAGAACAAGCGGATAGAGAACGATTTAATATTAATTTATTCGGTCGATTCGGATTGACGCAGACTGCCAATAATTTTGGCGATGCTTTTAATAATTTATTAGACCAAGAAGTAGTTCGATTAGGTATTAATATGCCCATAGCGGATTGGGGAAAGACCCAAGCAAGCAAAGAAATTGCTGCCTCTAATTTAGAACTCACCAAAGTCTCCATCGAACAAGAAAGAGTCAATTTTGAAAGAGATATTTTAATCAGGGTCCAGCAATTTGATTTGGTAAGAAACCAAGTGAAATTAGCCAAGCGAGCCTACGAAGCAGGGATTAAAAGAGAAGATATTACCCGAAAGCGTTATTTAATTGCCAAAATTGGTATTACGGAATTGAATATTGCTATTTCTGAAAAAGAACAGGCTCGGCGGAATTATGTGAGTGCGCTCCAAAATTTCTGGCTGGCTTATTATGAGCTACGAACTTTGACTTTATATGATTTTGCAGCCGATAAATCTTTGGTGAAAGTACCAGAAGGATTTTGATGCGCTACTTATTACTGGATAACTTCCCGTTATCCAGTAATTTTATTTTTCATAACCAGCACTTATCAACAACAAATCGACTTACCAACAGACTTATCAACAGGGATGTACTTTATAGGTCTATCTTCTCCAAATGGTCAGGTAATAATTAAAGTTGTCAAATAAAGGGATAAGTAACATGGAAAAAATAACTTGAACAACTATAATTCGTGGGGTTACTAAATTCGTGGGGATTCGATTCAAAATGTTCAATTTATTTTTTATCCGATTTTATTCCCCAACGGATTATTACCTATTTTTTGTTTGACACGCTATTGCTACAGATATTAATATTAGACTAAGAAAATCCAAATTTCATAGAAGCACTTCTCAAAGAGTAACATCTCTATTTAAAACACTAAGTAATCCTATTCAGGAACAGCATGTAATAACTCCAAACCAGTAGAAGTTCGAGGTTTAAATCCTTCCCAAGTTTTTTCATTAGAATCAGGTGTTAATTCTAAATATTTTCCCAAGTCTTGTTGCTTGAGTTGCATCCCTAAAAAAGCCGTCACAAAATGCTGGTTAATATTATTAATGCGGCGCTCATTCCAAGAAGGTTCAGCAAAGCGATAGTATTCATCGAAATGCAAGTCAGGTGCTAAAGCAGCTGGTGGTGGAGGATTTGGCGCTACATTATGCCGAGCATTTTTATACGTTAATAAATATCGGTCAGCGTTGATAGCACCTTCATAAATGGCTTTAATCCCTTTTTCATAACCAGAAACATCATCTTCACTACCTGCTACAAAAAAAGTAGGTACTTTGAGTCCTTTTAAACCTGCTAAATCCCAGACATTTCTTGTCATTCCCCAAGGTGCAAAAGCCACCACTGCTTTAATTCTAGCATCAATAGAAGCTTGATAATCGGGATGGCTACTGCCTCTAACTGCTAAAGCATTACTTCCTTTGGTCATACCTGCAAAAAATTGAATTGCGGTCTTGCTATATCCTGCCCCTGCTGCATTTAAAGCACCATATCCGCCCATAGAGTAACCAACGATTGCAGTGTTATTGGCATCCACTAAACCTCCTAAAAAATGTGCTCCTGACTTGTTTCCTAATTTTTCTACCTCATCCATAACAAATAAAACATCCTTTGCCCGATTTAATAAAGTACTTTGAAAAGGGGCGGCATCTCTATAAGTAGATTCTGTATGGTCGATAGCTACCACAATGTATCCTTTGGAAGCTAAATTTTCCGTCAAATAGGTCAACAAAAACCTTGACCCCACATACCCATGAGATACAACGACCAAAGGAAATGGTTGGTCTACGGTCAAGGGGTTTGCATCTCTTGCTGCTCGCCCTTGAAAGGTAAAAGGAATTAATGGTCGTTTAGGATTATTAGCAGACCCTAAAACATCTTCATAAGTGACTAATGCATTAGCGTCGTCTGCCACAGCGGCAGGATACCAAACCTCTACGGTGATTGGTCGGTCATATAAGGGGTCTACTCCATCTTTAGAATTCAGAATGTCAACTTGACCTTTATTAACAAAATTTAATGTTTGTACGCCTATTTGATAGTCACCTCGGGCTGCCAATTCAGGCGCATCAGGTAAGGCATCTCCGTAGATAAATTGGTCTTGTGCCAAAATGGAAGTAGACAATAAAAAAGAAAGACAAATTAGAGTGAAGGAAAATTTCATTAATCGTGTGATTTATATTAAAAAATGGGAAGTTGTTTTACATCGGAAAGATACTAAATAAACTTCAACTTCAAGCACAACTTTAATTTCAAGTTTAAACCACCTTCGGCGGGAATTTGAGATTGAAACCATCTATATACACGATTAACAAGGTACAAATATTGGCGAATGGTTTACGATGTATCTATCGCAGACCATTAGCCGTATCTGTAGATCGTTAAATAGAGACTGTTCAAAACTGTATTTAGGCAAAATCTTAGCATGGACAAACTGCCTACTGCTGACTGTCTACTGTCTTTATTCTATTTCAACAACCATCTCAATTTCTACTGCCATATTGCCAGGCAAAGAACTCATGCCTACAGCTGCTCGTGCATGCTTGCCTTTATCGCCAAATACTTCCACCATTAAATCAGAAAAGCCATTGATGACTTTAGAATGGTCGGTAAATTCAGGAATCGCATTCACCATGCCGTTTACTTTGACGATTCGAGTAACTCTATTTAAATTACCAATTTCCCCCTTTAAAGCAGCTAGTAAATTGATACCTGCCCACTTTGCCGCTTCATATCCTTCGTCAACAGTCAAATCTTTTCCTAGCTTGCCAACAATGTTTTTACCATCCGCTTTTCTAGGCCCTTTTCCTGCTAAATAGACTTGATTATTACTTGTTACAGCGTGTACATAATTGGCTACAGGTTTTCCTAAAACAGGCAATTTAATACCCATTTTTTCTAGTTTAGCCTCAACGTCTGCTACTTTTTTTCTTTTTGTGATAATTTTTGTGTTGCCGTCTTCATCTACAGAAACTGTTACTTCCATTTCTTCGGCTTGTTTTTTCTGTTTGACTATTCGTTTTTCTATTCTAGTGGTATTACCATCTTCGTCTACCGTTACGCTTACTTCTACCTCTTCTCCTGCTTTACCTTTAGCATCTTCTTCAATGATGATATGTTCTTCATGTAACTCTTCGCCATCTAATTTAATGAGTTTGCCATCTTCTGTTTTAAATATCATGACATCTCCTGCTCCTTTCATTTTGTCTATATCAATGGTTTCCCCATCTATTTCAATCCAGATATTTTCTGTTTTTCCATCTTTACTTTTTTTGATGACCTTTCTTTGTTCCTTTTTAATCCGAACATCAATTTCTCCACCCTCTTTTTTAGCTTTTTCTATCAATTTATCTATCTCTGCACCATCAATATCTGCGCCTTCTCGAACGATTTTTTCCACCGTCTCTTTTCCATTTTTGTCAATTTTTTTAGTAATAATAACGACCTTCTTACTTTCTTTGGTTGTTTCCTGTGCCGTTAGCACTGGATTTAAGCCTAAAAAAAGAAAGGCAATTAAACCTAAAATAGTCCAATGATTTTTTTTCATTATAAATTTCATTATAAATTTTGATTTTAGTTGATTGTGAAAATAAACGCTGTATAAAAATATAAAACGACGATAATGGTTATATCGTTGCTAAAGTAGGTGCTTGGATTCATTTTGCGTTGAGCGCAACAAAGATAATAATCAATAGTATTTATTGCTAAAGAATTTTGCAGGGCAATCCCCCGATTCTTATTGTACCGTTAGTTGTGTATCGCAAACGGATTAAATGCTAACGTTTTAATACCATTTTCACAGTTAGGTTAAATTCCTGTTAAAGTACTTTGAGAAGCGAATAGAAGGTCTATTTTTGTGATATTCCTCTTGGAAATGCTTCTATCAATTTTATTTTCAATCCATCTCTACCAATAATGAAAAAGAATACAATTTGGGCAATCGTGGGTTTAATGGCAGCGGCTTTGTTAGCAATAACAGGCCTGCAAAGTTATTGGATTAAAAATGCGGTAGACTTACAGAGCAAGCGGTTTGATAAAGATGTTGATACGGCTTTAAAATTAGTGGCGCAAGAACTACAGGAAAAAGCATTGGCAGAAATGAATCAGCTAGATGAGTTATTAACTGCAGGGACGGTAGGAGAGAAAATAAATTTAGATGCAAAATCAAAACTCAGGAATGCATCCTTGGATTTTTCTGGTTTGGGGCAAAAAAATGAAGACCTTTCTAATGCAGCAAAAGCTTATCATAATTTTAGACGATTTAAACCTAAATCACTAGGCGAAAAGATTAGTCCAGTTGCCTTAACCGAATTATTAAACAAAGAACTAGCCAATAGAAATATTGATACAGACTACGAGTATAAGGTTTATGAGACGTTTAAAGACGTGCCGCCAAAAGAAATTATTTCTAATGGTAATTATACCATTTCTGCCTCGCAAACAGATGAAGTGACGGTATTACCAGAAGAAATCGAGCTGAGTAAATCTGAATATCCAGTTTCTTTATTTGATAATGCAGGGAAGTTAGTTGTTTCTTTTCCACAAAAATCTAGTGTCATTTGGGGGGCGGTTTTATTACCTTTGATTGCGGCTATTTTATCTGTAGTGATTGTTTCCTTTTGTTTTATGTATACAGTACAAGTCATCTTTGCACAAAAGAAAGTATCTGAGATGAAAACAGATTTTGTCAATAATATGACGCATGAATTTAAAACGCCTATTGCGACTATCTCTCTTGCCGTAGATTCCATTGTCAGCCCAAGAATTTTGAGTAAAGAAGATAAAGTCAAACGATTTGCTGGAATTATTAAGCAAGAAAATAAGCGAATGTTAGCGCAAGTAGAAAAGGTCTTGCAGATGGCATTATTAGATAAACAAGATTTTAAATTGCATCTTGATTTTATTGATTTACATAAAGTAATCAATCAAGCCGTCACGAATTCTCATTTGCAGGCAGAAAAAAAAGGAGGATTCGTAACCGCCGATTTGAAAGCCAGTAAATCAAGAATAGAAGGTGACCTGACACATTTATCCAATATCATTCATAATTTATTGGATAATGCGAATAAATATTCAAGGGAAATACCTGAAATATCTGTACATACAAGAGACGTACCTAACGGTATAGAAGTCATTGTGAAAGACAATGGAATTGGCTTAAGTAAAGAAGCTCGGAAAAATATTTTTGATAAATTTTATCGGGTGCATACGGGGAATGTTCATGACGTAAAAGGTTTTGGACTTGGGTTAGCTTACGTCAAAACCATGATGACGGCACATAAAGGACAGATAGATGTAAAAAGTGAATTAGGGAAAGGGAGTAGTTTTATTTTGACTTTTCCTTACCATATTCGGTCGAATGTGGAGTGATATTTTAACATTTGTTTGTAATCTTATGCTACTTCACACAATATTTTTGGTAAAATTGCTATTTTTAAATAGTAAAAGCCTAAATGTCAGGTAAAAGGCAAAAACTAAAGAATCGCCAATTTGTTATAATATAGATACTGACTGTTAATTAGGTATTTGTAGACAAACTATTTGAGCAAAAATAATTTATATGACGCCGACTAATAACCGAATCTTACTCGTTGAAGATGACCAAAATTTTGGGGATGTATTACGTTCCTATCTAGAAATGCATGACTATGATGTCACGCTTGCAACAGATGGTGTTGCAGGTTGGGAAAGTTTTCGCCGAGGTAATTATGACCTTTGTATTTTCGATGTGATGATGCCTCGAAAAGATGGATTTACCTTAGCCAAAGAAGTAAGAGAATCCGATACTGAAATGCCTATCATTTTTCTAACGGCTAAAGCTATGAAAGAAGATGTTTTGCAAGGATTTAAAATCGGTGCCGACGATTATATCACCAAGCCTTTTAACTCCGAAGAGTTACTATATAGAATTCAGGCGATCCTAAAGCGTAGCCAGCAAAAAGCCGACCCAAGAGAAGAAATTAAAGAATTTGTGATTGGCAAATACCATTTTAATTTCCCTTTACGTATTCTTACTTTTAGTGATAATGGTAACGATTCTAAGGATAAATTATCTCCCAAAGAAGCGCAGCTTTTACGGATGTTTTGTATGTATATGAATGATATTCTACCTCGCTCGGAAGCTTTGACAAAGATATGGGGAGAAGATAATTATTTCACTGCCAGAAGTATGGATGTTTTTGTCACCAAACTAAGAAAGTATTTAAAAGAAGATGGCAATATCGAAATTGTCAATATTCACGGAAATGGCTTTCAGTTATTGGTAAAGTCAGAAGAGGAAGTGTAAAATATACAAGTAAACAAGTCTTACGAGCTTTAAAATATAAACCCTATAGTCTTTAATAAAGGCTATAGGGTTTTATCATTTAAGTATACTGTTCAGCGTTAAAACCTAGGTGTAGTATGCTGCATCACCAAGAAAACCATAGTCATTTTCATCGCCAAAGAAACCTCTTCTCCTAATTCATCAATAATGCCCCATTCTCTAAAATCATCTCTTTGGTACATATACATTTCAAAATAGCCATATTCTTCATTGGTGATGAGCCAAGTATTTGGATTGTTGCCCCATTTACTTTTTAAATAAAGGGTCTTGTCATTGTCTGTAATTCTCCATTCTCTGGGGTCATCTTTCCAACGAGTTCTAGCGGTAATAATTTCATTATCCCCTCTGGTTTCCCATTCATTGGGGTTGTCTCGCCACTTCATTTTAATAGTACCAGAAGCATCTTCTATCCGATAATCAAAAGAAGACCAATCATTTTGCAATCGCCAAGTCATATTTAATTCACCTTCTACATCTTCGTAGTCTGTCAGGACAATCCATTCAGAAAAATCATCATTCCATTTAGCACTTAAACCTGTTAAAATTTGAGCAGATAAATGGATATAAACAAAGAGGAAAATAGGAATCAAAAGTAATCGCTGCATTTTTTTCATACTATTCAAACGATAATTTGCTGCTTTTTTGTATAAACTAAAAACCCCGAATCTCCATAAAAAAGGAAAATCGGGGTTTATCTATTAGTTGAAAACTATAACAGAGTACTAAATTTTTACTTTAGCAGCTTCCTTAGCATCTTCCTTTAAAGCACCCGCCGTCAAGTCATCTTCTTTAAAGTCTTTCGTTCGCTTAACGATTGGGTTTTCGTGCATCTCTAAGAAATCTCTTCTATTTCTGGCAATGTCTACTGCTGCGTAGATGGCATAACGGAAAGAAGTTGGATTGGCTTTATTCTGTCCAACAATATCAAATCCTGTACCGTGATCAGGTGAAGTTCTTACGACAGGCAAACCTGCGGTATAATTTACGCCAGAACCAAAAGATAAAGCCTTAAATGGAATTAAACCTTGGTCGTGGTACATCGCTAAGATAGCGTCGAATTTTTTGTAATTAGGTGTGCCAAAGAAACTATCTGCTGCATAAGGACCAAAAACCATAATCCCTTTTTTCTTCGCCTCAATAATAGCTGGTCGAATAATGGTTTCTTCTTCTTTACCAATGACGCCACCGTCTCCAGCATGTGGATTTAGCCCTAAAACGGCAATGTTTGGTCGTTCGATACCAAAATCCATTTTTAGAGTTTCATTCATAATCCGTAGTTTCTTTAGAATACGGCTTTTTGTAATCATTGGTCCAACCTGAGTCACAGGAACATGATTGGTGACTAGGCCAATCTTCAAATCTTCTGTAATCATAAACATCAGATTTTCCTTAGCACCAAAAGTGTCCATAAAATACTCTGTATGACCAGGGTATTTAAAGCCTGCCATATCCATGGCTTGCTTATTAATTGGTGCGGTAACGACTGCATCAATTAAGCCATTTTCTAAGTCTTTCACTGCTCGGTCTAAAGACATCATCGCATATTTTCCACCTATTTCTGATACTTTGCCTAAAGTAATGTTGACATTATCTTGCCAGCAATTGATAATATTAATTTTATCCGTGTGCAAACGATGCGCATCCCTTAAGCCTTGAAACTTAAAGTCGTCAATACCAACAATGTTTTTATGATAAGAAACAATTTTAGTGGAACCATACACCACTGGTGTACAGACATCAGTTATTCTTTTGTGGGAAATGGTTTTTAAGATAACTTCTAAACCAACTCCATTTATATCTCCGACAGTAATGCCGATTCTCATTTTTTCCATTCTTCTATTTTTATCCCTTTAATACCAAATAATTGTATACTTCATTAGGTTAGGAGTTGAACAATTTTGAGGAGGATATTTTGTTTCTGTATAAAGCTATTTTTTGGTTAATAGCCTTTGTTTTTAGGCTAAAAATAGCTGAAGTAGAGGAGCAAAAGATTCCCTCAAAAAGATTAAATCTTAACCTAATGAAGTATAAAGGGGAATTCACTATATTCAAAGCAACAAATATACGCATATTTACGCAGGCACAAATACGAAGGTGTTATAAGTATACAGAAAATGTCTAATTTTAAACGACCTTCGGTGGAAAATTTGAATTTGAATTGGATACTTGCGCTTGAACTTAAAAAGTTATTTAAATACCTAAAATTCGCTATTTAATTTAAGTTGAGGACAATTGTTGTGTTGCTATATTGTTACGGTGTTGGCTAACCCTTAATTCGAGGTTTTTAGCCCCTATAGCAATATAACCATAAAACAACATAACCATTTCAACTTCTCCGCAACTTAGATTATTTATTGTCCAGCTGCTTCACTTTGTTCTAACATTGCTGCAATATCAGGACAGTGTTTTTTTATAGCAGCAGAAGTCTTTTTCTCACTTTCTCCTTCGACCACACCATATTTCAATTCTAAAGAATTAGCACAATCCTCCCCCTCTTTGGCAATTGCTTCTACCTTGGTAAACAAAGCTGAAACTTCTTGCGTTTTTCCCTCCGCTACTAAATTTTTTATTTGATTGTTGACATCTGCTAAAGGACGCATACAACTACATAAATCTTTTGCCATTTGGTCATAGTCTCTTTTTTCTTCATTTTTACAAGCAGTAAAAATTACCACTAAAGTCAGGATTGCAAGCAATATCTTTTTCATAATATCTTTATTTTTGAAATATAAATAGATAAAAGGTTTGGCACTTTATAGGCTCTTACACAAAATTTAAAACCAACAAATTGTCGATAATTGTTAATCTCAAATTCAACTTCAACCTCAAATTCCTGCCGAAGGTGGTTTAAAATTGAAAATTTGAAATTGAAAATTGAAAATTAAATTTTACTTAGCTACTTAACTTGTGGATTCCCTCTATTGTTACAAGCTTATTGGAATATTCTGGTAGTGAATACTCAATTTGATGGAAGAAAGGTGAGTTAGTTAAAAACAAAAAGCCTACCGAAAATAAATTCGATAGGCTTATTTTTTGTGGTTCGGGGCGGGTTTGAACCGCCGACACCAGGATTTTCAGTCCTGTGCTCTACCAACTGAGCTACCGAACCAACCTACTCTAAGAGTATTGCTTTTTAAAAGCGAACGCAAATTTATATTCTTTTTTACAATTTTGCAAGTTTTTACCCTAACTAAAACAGAAAAAAAATAATGTTTTTTTGAAAATAATTGATTGTCAGTTATTTATGAAAAATAAAATATTTTGAAAATAATTAATTTAGGGGAAACGAAAAAAATAACCTACGTAAATTCGTGGGGTTGGATAATTCGTGGGGGAAATTAGTAACGAAATTTCCCCACGAATTATCCAGCCCCACGAATTATTTTTTTAAAACATATAGTATTGTTGTGTAGGTTATTTTTTGCCAAATCCCTAACAACTTTATTTTGTGCTATTTGTGTCAAAAAGTACATGTATTTGAGTGTAAATGTAAG
>JBGCFJ010001250.1:0-3491 GCA_045106885.1 Saprospiraceae bacterium | reverse complement strand
GTTAGACTAGTCAATTTTTCTTCTAAGGAATTCAAAAAATGCTTGCATAATGGATTATGGACGTATTTTTTGAGTTTCTTAGAAGGAAAAAGGGCAGTATAAATGGTTGATTATTTCTTCCACTTTGCCTAAGTACCCAATCAAAATTAAACGACACATTTTATGAAGGACTCTTTTTCCGTTCTGCGGCGTTAAAAATTATCTCCGTAGCTAGGCTATGCAGAGAATTTTTGCCTTGCATAACGAAAAAATAGCCTCTTCAAAAATGACGTTTAATTATGCTTAGGCGCTTACGCAAAATTTAAAACCAACAAATTGTCGATATTTTGAAATGTCGATAATTGTTAGTATCAAATTCAACTTCAAATTCCCGCCGAAGGTGGTTTAAAATTGAAAATTTGAAATTGAAAATTGAAAATTAAATTTTACTTAGGTACTTATTTACATAAATGGCTAATTATTTTCAACTAATTCTTGACTATAGGCCTCTAAAATTAAAGACACTGCAAATTTTATATTTTTATAAAGCACTTGTTTTCAATAGCTTATATAATATTTAAATAAAAAACAAAAATAAATTATAATTTTTTATATATAAAATTTGACTTTAACCTAATTTAGTACTTACATTTGTATCACCGAATTAAGCATCTAAGTTAATAAATTTTCACTTTTTACAAACGGATGCATTATGAAATATAAAGTAAACACACCTAAAAGGAATTATTCCTTTTCCACTAATCTCAGTAATTACACAAATCTACAATTAAGGTTATTCACACCTTACATCAATCACATTTTTTATAGGTAAAATTTACCTCCATTCTTTTTTTTCCAGAAACCGTAAGTATAAGTAAAATCGAAAATTTAGACACAAATTTAGAATTTAATCCTGACAATTATAGCTACAGGAGAACTAATAAATGCTTCTAAATTCTAAATCTGAGTATTCATTTCCTTTTTACTAATTATTTTAATTTTAAGCAAACGCATTGACTATTTGCAGCTATTCAATGTTTATTGTCAAATAGTTATTTGGCGTGCTTTAAAATTAGATAACCGTGAAATATTAGGCATAATTTGTCAAATATTCAAGCTAAGTAGTTGAAACCAAATATTTTCCGCTTTTACCGCAGTTATTTAGAAAAATCAACTCGCTAAAAACAGAAAACTATTTAATTCCAATTACTCAATCATTTAAAGGATATGTTCTTTGGATGTATAACCTTTTAATGATTTCAATGAAAATATTATTGAAATAATACGGGTAAGTACTACCTGCTAATTAATTCGGTAGTTTTAAGTCATCTAGCATCCCATCCGCTTTGCGGTTCGGAATTAACTTTCCTCATGCTATTTTTCCTTTAAAAATTATTCAATAACTACGGCTATTAAAGAATTTTTAAAGCAAAACTATCAAAAAAATCTTGACTGAAAATTTTACCGAATTAATCAACACGTGGTACTTATAAGTTGTCGTAATATCTCTTTTATTTTTAGATGGGTTCTTTTATTTCGTTACATGGAATAGGGCTAAACGAATGCTTTAAACCAAAACATGTCTAAATTTTAATAAATCGTTAAAATTTAACATATATTGGCTTAATTCTTGCTTCTATACACACGTTGATACATATTCCAAAATGTTAACGATTTTAAAAGTTTTTGTAGTTGTCCCCTCAACTCAATCTAACATATCCAAAAAAAATAGGGGATTACAAGACAAATTACTAGACACTACTGACACAACACATTAAAATTCAAATTCAAAAAACAAAAAATCCTCCAGGTTTTGAGTTTAATATGAAGAAATGTTTTTGTAAAAAAGTTTAATTGTATTCCCATTAGCATAGTCTATAACAATTCAACTTACTTTCCATTAATTCATTCTTTTCTAATCCACTCTACTTCGGTTGGTTTCTATTTGTTGCTTGATTTGAGTTTGTCTATTACAACAAACTTTTTAATCTCCATTCAACATTTCCCATGAAGAAACTCGACAATTTCGATTCTTTACAACAATTTAATTTCTCTGAAGCTACCGCAAAAGCTAAAAGAGAAAAATTCGGTTCTTTCCTATTAGCTACTGTAGGTATAATTGGCTTATTAGCCATTAGTACAGCTGGTTTGCAGCAATCTACTCATGATGCTATTAACAAAGGAAAAAACAGTAAATTTTGGTTAACTCCATCCTCATTGAATGCTGAACAAACAGCACTCAATACACCATCAATTCAATCTTCTGAAACTGGTACTCAACTAATTGTTGCGGCTGAAATAGCTGGTAGCAAAAGTGTGAATTAATGGATTTTTTGCGATTATAAAGACTACTAATAACAAGATGAAAAGCAATTTTCATCAAAACAGTTTGATAATTTATCTCGTTTTACAAATCCTGTAAATCTTGCATAATCTCCGATTGAAAATACGGAGTTAAAACTTATCATCCTGTAACTAATACGGAATTAATAAAAAAACGTCTCAAAAGGACAGAAAATGCACCGTGAAATACCCGTGCTTTGAGAACACGAAAGTTTTCGACTACCTTAAAAAAAAGAGGTAGTTACATTTACACCCCTACACATTAGGGAACACTATTTTACACCTAATAACCCGTTGCTTATGTAGCGGGTTATTTTTGTTTTACGACTTTACAACTTGTTCTATATTCTTCAAAAAAAGGCAAGAAAAGCCTTAAATTAGCAGAATTCCTAAAAAATTAAAAAGCATTAGTACTTAACTATTTTTAAATTCCTTACTTTTACAGCTAACATATTTTTAAATAATAAATTTTAAATTTTGAAGTAAGCTATTTGTCTAACTATAGGTGTTCAATTTTTTTAATCTAATATTTTAAAATATATAAAAGATTGATTAACAAATCAAACAATCAAAGATAGATAATCAGAAAGAAAATTGATACCTAGAAAGAAGTGAGAAGTCAGACCGTTTATTACATAAACTGTCAGAAGTCAGACTAAACAAATGTAAATATCTGACATTCAGTTGGTTGTCTGTATTTAATCTGACTTCTGACAGAAAAATATAATTTTTCGGTCTGACTTCTGACATCTTTCTGATGGTCTATTATCAAATAAAATTCCAGTGACAGGCAACCCAATAATAATTCAAACCAACCCGTCACAATCCGCTCATAAATACTAGTGAGCAGGATACCATTAATCATTAAAAAAAAAATTAAACTATGCGTTGGCAAGAAAGTGAACGAAGTAAAAATGTTGACGACCGTAGAGGTCAAACTATGAAAAGAGTTGGTGGCGGTATTGGTATTGGGGCAATTATTATGGCGGTATTAGCCCTATTTTTAGGTGGCGACCCTATGGCAGTTTTACAAAATGCTGCACAATCTCAACCAGCTCAAACTCAGCAAACTCAATCAGCTGATTTAGAAAGTAGAGAAGATTATGCGCTTGGAGAGTTTGTAAAAGTAGTATTGAAAGAAACAGAAGATGTTTGGAATGCACAATTCC
>JBGCFJ010000125.1:0-3882 GCA_045106885.1 Saprospiraceae bacterium | reverse complement strand
GGCTAGTGAAACAAATATTCTAACAACAGAAATCATTCTCCCCCTATCCGTTATTGAAAAAAGAATAAGGCTTTCTAATCCATTTGCACTCTATTTTGATAATAACTTACCATTTCCAAACTCCACAGATACTACTACAGATATTTCTTTATCAGAAGCAATAGCTATCTATAAAAATAGGAAAGAAGAATTCAAAAAAGAATATGCAAAAGGAACAAGTGGAGCAAAAAAACTAGCTAAAGAAGGGCAAATAGTCGATTTTTTCGATGTGCAATTAGACACCAATTATATAAAATTTCTAGATTTCACCAACTCTACCCTAAGACGATTAAGGTTTGGTCGAGATATTAAAATTATAGTTAGGGCTTATGCCAGTCCACTTGCTAGTGATGCCTATAATTTGGCTTTAACCAAAAGAAGAATCAGTAGTATCCTTAATTTTTATAGAACCTATCAAGATGGTCAAATGGCGAAATATGTAGATGAAGGCAAGGTAAAAATTGAATTAGTCCCCTTTGGAGAATCCGAAGCACCTAAAGATGTTAGTGATAATCCTTATGATAAAAGAAATTCTGTATTTAGTCCAATTGCCTCTCAACAAAGGAAAGTTGTTATAATTGGAGCAGAATCTATTAAACGAAAACGAAAAAAATCGGCAAATAGTCTTGAATAATCTCGGACAAATTGATTAAAGACAAATGAAGAAATCCCTACTAAGAAACACTATCTTATTCCTCCTTTTTACCTTTGGAGGGATGCAATCTGCCTTTGCCACTCATATCATCGGTGGAGAAATGAACTATCAATGCTTAGGCAATAATGAGTACCAAATCTCCTTAACCGTCTATCGAGATTGTTATTTAGGAGAAGCCCCCTTAGATGATACGGCTTACGTAGCTATTTTTGATAGGACAGGCAAATTAATAGAAACGTTACCAATATTATTAGGTTCGATAGATTCTATTCAACAAGTTGATGCCTGCCTCCTAATTCCTCCTAATATTTGTGTCGAAACGACAACTTACATTGATACCATCAATTTATTACCGCAGACAGGTGGGTATCATTTAGCTTATCAACGTTGTTGTAGAAATGAAACCATTTTAAACATAATTGACCCCTTAAATACGGGCGCTACCTATGATGTTTTGCTGACCGAAGCAGCCATGTTAAGTTGTAATAATAGTCCCATCAAAAAAATTGAACCACCAACTTTTGTTTGTGTTAATCGGCCATTGGTTTGGGATAATTCGGCTATAGATATGGAAGGAGATTCCTTAGTTTATAGACTTTGTACACCTTTAGATGGGGGTATTTCTATTGATAATCCAAGACCACGCCCTGCATTACCTCCTCCTTATGACACCGTCGTTTGGAATGCCCCAACTTACGATTTAAACAATATCTTAGGAGGAACAGCATTAAGAATTGACCGACAAACAGGTCTTTTGACGGGTACTCCTAATACAATTGGACAATTTGTAGTTGGTATCTGTATTGATGAATACAGAAATGGGCAATTCCTTTCCACTACTCGGAGAGACTTTCAATATAATGTCATTCCATGTGAAGATATAGTCGCACAATTTGAGTTACCAGCAGAACAATGTGAGGATTTAAGCATTTCCCCTATTAATCAAACTCAAGGCGAACCCGATGGTTTTTTATGGAAGTTTTTAAATAAAAAATCACAAGTAATAGGTACTTCTATAGAAAAGAAACCCAGTTATACTTTTCCAGATACGGGTAATTATATTGTTCGCTTGATTATTAATCCAAATAGTATTTGTACGGATTCTACGGAGCAAAACATTTATTTCCAAGCAAACACTTTAATCCCTGACTTTCAATATGATATAATAGGTTGTGCGGATAGTCTAGTGCTTCAATTTACCGATAAATCCAATAACAACTTGGGGTTAGTCAATGAATGGCAATGGACTATTAATGGAACCATAGACCAATTGGTAAGCACTGAACAAAATCCAAAAATCACTTTATTTAATTCCCAAAAATTAAACGTTAAATTACAAGTTAGTACAGAAAATGGGTGTAAAAGTGAAAAGGAGATTGAGTTAAATGCGATGATTATTCCTGATAGTTTTTCAGTTTCCGTTTTTGACACCTTAATTCTTTGTAAAGGAGATTCTATTGCCTTGAATCCTGTTTTCAATCCAACATTGACTTATTCTTGGTCACCACCAGATGGGCTAAATAATTCGAGTGCGCCAAATCCACTAGCTTTTCCTGATACCTCTATTGCCTATGTGGTGATGATTCGGGATAGTGGCAATAATTGTGAATTGCGAAAAAATGTATTTTTAGAAGTCATTGAATTTGATAATTCTTTCGATTACACCATTGATACTTTAGAATGTAGTGATAGTGTGCGTATCCAATTAACACCAAATCCAGCTTATGATTTAGCTTCAGTTGATTTATTATGGGAAGTAGAAAATAATGGCACTCGAATGACCTTTACCAACGAACAACCAATATTCATTATCAATAATGCTGATAATTTCAAGATAACTGGTAGTGTCTTTGACGATTTTGGCTGCAGTAAAACAGTCATAAATAATTTACAATTTGATTTCATCCAAACATCAATAATCCCTTCTTTTTCATTATGTAGAGGCGATTCGATTGCTATAAATCCTAATTTCAATCCAAATCACAGTTATTTATGGTCTCCAGCAGCATTGTTCCAAGACCCAAGCGCTCCTAATCCAATCATTTCGCCAAGAAACAATACAACAATTACTGTTTCGATAAGCAGCCCAGAAGCGAATTGTCCTGTTCAACGTACCATTGATATAAATGTATTAAATAGTATAGAAACTGCTGATTTCCAATTTCAATTCAATGGCTGTATCGACTCTGCTGTTTTGGAAATAACAGATATTATCATTCCCGCAGAGGGAATTATTGAGGAAACTAGTTGGTCTTTAGATGGCAATCAAACAACTATTTCCTCCAGTGATTCTTTACCCACTTTTGTACTAAAAAATAGTCAATCAGTACAACTATCTTTAACTTTAAATGGCAATAGCGCCTGCCCTATCACCGTCTCTAAAACTATCCAAATTAATCTTTTGGAAGATTTAGCTTTGCCAAAACGATTGGACATCTGCCGGGGAGAAAGTATTGCCTTAAACCCAGCAGAAGAATTCCCAAATTATATATATAATTGGCGCCCGATTGTCGATATGAGTAGTCCAAGCGCTATCAATCCAATTGTTACCCCTAATCAATCTACTATTTTTCAATTAAGTTATACGGATAGCACTGGTTTATGTACCATCAACCGTAATATTCCTTTAAAAGTACGAGATACTTTACCTCCTATTTCAGGCAATTTTACGGTAGCTTGCAATGCTAGAACCGTTCAAATAACCCCTAATGATCCAGCAACAGCAATCGCCTACGATTTTGGAGATGGTGCAAAAACTATTGATTCAGTTGAAAACATTACACATACCTACACAACTACTGGTCTATATGAAGTACAATTAAGCTACGTAGATGAATTTGTTTGTAAAGATTCTACGACCCTTCAAATTGACTTACCACAAGATAATTTAGTCCCTGATTTTGAATGGAATGTAGAATCTTGTGAAAACAATGTGGCAGCGCTGGAATTAATCGACTTATCAAAAACTTCTTATGGTAGGATTACTAATTGGGACTGGCTTGTTAGTAATGGAGAAACGGCTACGGAGAGAGAACCGTTGTTCCAAATTGCAACGAATGAAATGTTATCAGCCATGTTAGTCGTCACCATTGACAATGATGAAACCTGCCAAGACAGCATTCGAATGGATATTCCTCCTTTGTTAATAGCCGAAGCATTTAGGGATTCTATTATTGCCTGCCTTGGAA
>JBGCFJ010001249.1:0-3235 GCA_045106885.1 Saprospiraceae bacterium | reverse complement strand
TATTTTAGTTGATGTAGTTCAAGATTGCTATTCTTAATTAAAATACCCCTAGAAACAGGCTTAGGGTAGTTTTTAATACTAAAAAACAACTTACTCCTCGTAAACTAAAGGTTTAAAAGCTCTTATTTGGCGATGACATTGACAGGTGAAAAACACTTTGAAAATTCCCTTGTTTATGGCATTATCTAAAAACTTAACCACCCGATTTAATACACGACCTAAAAAAGCTATCAAAAATTTGTTTGCCTCGACTGGAATTTTACGATGTTTTCTGCATTCCTTTTTAAAAATCAGAAATTGTGGAACGAAAGTATATGATTTATACTTTGATGATGTAGTAAGGCTTGTTTGGAAGTGTTATTATTCAGAAAATAAGCGAGCCTTTGCCCAGCAAATTTCTCATTTAAAACATTGGACTCTACGCTAGTCCATTTAAGAACGCTATACTAAATATTTGTAAGAAAAAGAAAGAATTTATGCCTTTATATGACTATCCAGATGGTAGAAAAACATCTAATATGCTAGACAGATTAATGAAATATCAAGACAGAAGGCTTTGTGCCACTCAAAATTTTTATGGTATTATAGCAAGTGCAAATGCTGCTGTGAGGGCTCATGCTTTACTGATGATTTTTTGCCCTTTTTCGTAAGTACTCAATCGGTAGCACAGGATTTATCCTGTGCTGTTTCCAAGCCTTCAGGCTTGGTTGTCATATAGTGTAAAAAGCCTAAAGGCTTTAAAAAGAATAAAAACCATTATACTTCTGATAAAAATCAGAATAGGCTGTACACCTTAGTTTACATATTACAATTACAGTTTTCTAGGCATTCGATAATTAAAGAAATATCCCGTTCTTTTAAGGAATACTGCATTTTTCGACCTTCTCTTTTTACAGATAAAAGTCCTTTGAAACGCATGTTTTGTAGATGATGAGAGGTAAGAGATTGTTCGCTACCCAACATAGTACAAATCTCTGTTACCGTTAAATAAGGATGTTGTTCTAATAAATGAACAATCCCTAATCGAGTAGGATGACCAATCGTCTTTAAAATAAAGGCAATTCTGGTTAGCTTTTCAGCCAATTCGCTATTAATCGCTTCTTTTCCTTGAATCTTATCCATAATGGCTATTTTAGATTACCTTATTTATTAAAAATGACAAACTATAGCTGATGATATTCATCATTCATCGTTTATCATTCATTGTTAAAATTTACCTTATCATTTTCATAAAAGTACCAACAAACCAATTAGAATCTGCATTGATTAGCCTATCCAAAGTAGAATCTACTTTATTGGAATATAGTTGTAAATCTTTAATAACTTTAGCGAATTCTTCTGCGTCTTTATCCGAAGGGTCTACATCTCCCACCTCATTCAATAACCTTAAAATAGGTTCTAATTCCTTCTTTTTCCGTTGGATAATAATTCGTTTAACGACTTCCCACATATCTTTTTCCGCAATAAAGAATTCTTTTCGTTGTCCTGGAATTAATTCCTTATGAACTAAGCCCCAGTCAATCAACGCCCTAATATTCATATTAGCATTGCCAACGGATATTTGTAACTCCTGTTTAATTTCCATCGCACTTAAGGGCTTTGAAGAAACTAATAAGAGTGCATGAATCTGTGCCATCGTTCTATTGATGCCCCAATTAGACCCAATAGAACCCCACTGTTGAACAAATTTATCTTTTTTTTCCTGTGCTGTCATTTTTTGTAGTTAGACCTTTTCTACGATAATCACTTATTTGAATTTAGTTTTGGTTGGACCTTATTTAAATTCACACGATACGGGTTAATATATCTTAATTATTACAAAGAAACAAAAATACAAGAAGTAAAAGGAAAATTAAGTCAATGAATTATTCCTCTTTGTGTAAAAAACAGTTCTTGTAATAGATTAGTTTTATTATTTTGGGGAATGTGTGAAATAAGTTAATGGGGTAATATAAATGCAATTTGCGATTAATTAACTAGACAAATCCTGTTTAAGTACTCATAATCTCATTTACTCATTATCTCCTAAACTTAAATTCGCTTTCCTTTGCTTCTTTTTAAATTCCCCTAAATTGGTGGCAATGCTAAAATGGCTGGCGCTTTCTCCTAAATGATAAGCACCAAAACCGAAAGAAAACCGAAATCGTTTTATCTTCATACCTATACCTCCTGAAAATCCTGCCAAACTTCTAAAATTACGAAGCGATAAATCTTGTTTTCTAAAATGATTATATGCAAAACGGACTCGAAAGTTCTCTTTTTTGCCAAACAAAAACTCTCCACTAAAAATTAAATGACGAAATAAATTATCAATCCATTCATTACTCGTGACATCCTGTTCTCCTAAGAAAAAAGTGTTTTCTTGAGAATTGGGGTTGTCGTATAATAAATTCCATCGTTCTAAATGTTGTGCCGTTACAGAAAATCTAAATGGTAAATATTTTAAACGTTTAGAAAGACCAAAAAGTAATTCAAAAGGAATTTTCTCTTTATTTCCATCTCTATAAGTAGCCAATTGTCCACCTATATTTCTAAAAACCATAGTCGCTACAAATCCTTTTTCATCAACATGATACATAGCCGATAAGTCAGTCGTTAAACCAAAGGAATTATAACTTTCAAATTGAGAAGTAATGACTTTGATATTTGCCCCTACATCCAAGCGTTCGTAAATAGACCGACCTGCACCAATGGTAATCGCATATTCAGCAGCCTCAAATTGACCATTAATATTTCCGAATTCATCGGCTAATTGAAAATCACCATAATTAATATACTGTACGCCAAATAAAAAAGTAGTATTCAGTTTTTCACTATGCTGACCATACCCCGCAAATCCTTGTCCAATATCCGATAAATGGAAGCTATGATTAAAGGTCAGTTGATTATGCATGGTATCATTCAAGGCAGCAGGATTACTCATGGCAAAAGCCAAATCATCATCTCTAACCGTAATATGCTTACCCCCTAAAGCCGTAATTCTAGCTGAAGCTGGAAGGTTTAAGAACTCATAAACTTTACTGCCACCAATTTGAGCAATTGATGTATTTGAAAAGCCGACAATAAGTAAGAAAAGTAAAAATTTATGCATTAGGTAATCTTCAGTTTATGATTTACAGTCTGTTGATACTGTTAAAATATTGGCCGAAAAAAGATTGCTATATCGTGCCGAAGCTACGCTCCTTAAAGGAAAAATGGACATTCAGCAATTCCTACAGACCGTTTCGAAGCTACG
>JBGCFJ010001248.1:0-4514 GCA_045106885.1 Saprospiraceae bacterium | reverse complement strand
GGTGAAAGCAGAATTAATCGTAAATAATTCGCTCACTGCCACCGTCCTATTGGTCTTCACTTTTAGTTGAAAACTCAACTGTTCATTGGTGTTTGTAGGTGCATCCCAACTCATGGTCAATGCACCTCTATTCAAGAAACGAGTTCCAAAATTGTTTTTATCAATTTGGTTCGTTGCTGGAATGTTTATTATTTCCACTAAATTAGGGTCAAAATTAAGCGTCATTTGTAAGGCTTGAATGTCCGCTTTTCCTAAATTAAAAGTAATTGTTTCAATAGTGTTTTTATTAATTTGCTTGTCCCTTACTTTAAAGTCAATTTGAGGTCGATTTCTAGATTGTGTGGTTGAATTAAATGCTTTTCTACCAACTACACTGCCATTCAAATCTCCTACTTTAATGGCAATGAAATCTATTTTCATTTCATCTGTTAATTCTGGTATTGTTACATATTCTGGTATTTCACCCGCAAATGGATTCGCAGGATTCGTAAATTGATAGTCTGCCTTGATAAATCTCCAGGAGGTATTATTCTTGAACGTTTCATCCATTTGTAAAATCACTTTTCTCAAAGCCACTACATCTGCTGTTGTGATAGAGTTACTATGGTTTACATCAGCAGCTATCATTTTATAAGGTGAATCTAATTCGGCAAATCCTAAAATATGTTTTCTTAATTGTAAAATATCATAGGTTGTTACGCCATTTATAATATTCCCTTCTTTTTTAGGATTGATAACCACGTTGGCACTTCTCTGAAATTCAAAAGCATAAATACCGCTATTATCAGTAAACCGCATGTCCATCATTTGAGAAAGGTGGTTTTCTGCAACGACTTCCACTTCTTCAATTGCTTCTCCCTCTTCTTTATAAACTTTCCCTACAATTCCAGTCATCTCCTCTATTACTGGTGTTGCGGTTGTGTCTTGCCCTAAGCTTTCACAGACCCCTTCTCCTTTAATTACGAAGGTCACTGGGCAGTAATTTTGATTACCAGAAGCATCAGTTATCCATATTTGTGCGGTTTTTACTCCTAAATCATCACATCCATAGAATCGGACCGTTTGACTTGTATCTTGAGCAAAAGAGAAAACATAATCGCTGTCTTAGCAATCTTCACAAATATCAATGATTTCTTGATGAAAATCATTTGCCCAAACTTCAATAATTCCTTCATCATCCAAATTTAAAGTCAGTCCTGAAATACAAAGTATTTCGGGTGCTTGACAATCTTTCACGGTATAATCTCTTCT
Source organism: Saprospiraceae bacterium (assembly GCA_045106885.1). Taxonomy (GTDB): domain Bacteria; phylum Bacteroidota; class Bacteroidia; order Chitinophagales; family Saprospiraceae; genus JAFMDF01. The sequence continues at coordinate 3,263 of JBGCFJ010001248.1, read as the reverse complement.
ACAAACAGCTTCGTTTCCACAAATATCTGTTGCATAAAAATCTACCCATAATTGTCCTGGTCCTACTTCTGGCCCTATAAAACCATTCGCTGCATCTTCGATAATTCCTGTTGTTACTTCGCCCATACATATAGCTGCTGGCGTAAAAGTCCATTTAGCAAATACGGTCACTTCACTACTACAATCCAATGCTGTTATGCCCGCTACTTCGAAGGACCGAGCGCAAGCTCCTCCGTCTAAACATATATCAAAAAATTCTCCATTGCAATCTAAAATTGGCGCTTCTACATCTTGCACCGAAATCATTTGTACATGCTCATAAGTAGAATCGGTACATAAATTTTTAGCCAACCAAGTTCGATAAAAAGTCATACAAGATGGGCTATCTCCATGAATCGGAGAATCTTCATAAAAATATTCTACTGCTTCACAATCATTCCTATTAACGACTAATTCACCAGTTCTATCAGGTGTCATTTCTGCTACCGCAGTTACACAAGTGGTGTCTAAAAAATCTGCTGGAAAAGTAATCTTTACTGGTGTGTCATCTATAAAAGCTACCAATTGCTCACAAGTAACAGGTCCATTCCCCGCTGCATCGTAAACTTCCCAAGTATAAATCACTGCGCCTACCCCACAATCATTCCTAAAATCTACTTTCACTATTGCTTGGTAAGTTAATCCACCAATACAATCATCTTCTGCCAAAGGAGGTGTTAGTAAATCATCTCTAATTTCTGTTAAACTTAGTCTACTCTTACATGCTACTGTGATAGGGTCTGCACAACTAATAATCGTCGGTGGGGTCTTATCATCAATCAAAACTTCTATCATACAGATGGCACTATTTCCATGACAATCCGTTACTTGTAACATGACCATTAGTGGTCCATCTACTTGTGTGTCTTCACAACTAAAAGCTACATAATCCATAAATTCAGCAGCTTCCGCATCCATTCTTCGGACTTTAAAGTCTTCTAAACAACAATTGTCATAACTTCCATTGTCAAATGATGCAGCATAAATAATACCTTTTCCATCTTTATCTAGCGATAATTTGGTTAATCCATTACAAACTGGGGTCGGTGCTATATCGTCTTTTACTTCGATAATACAAGCATTATCTAAATTATTACTAATATTTCCACAAGCGTCTGTCGCTTGATAATATACTTTGTAAGTACCGTAGGCTAAATCCAACATAAATCCACCATTCGCATCTTCTACTCTTGCGACCACCTCTTTCCGTCCTGTTTCTGCATTCGTTCCATAAACTTTTGTAATTACATGGATATTTTCAGGATTACTACAATCATCTGTAATAGTGGCGGAGGGAATGGTTACTTTAGCTAGACAAGCATAAGGTTCATACCCTGTAGCAACAACGGCAAGTCCGCCGTTGTCGCAGGTAATCACTGGTGCTTTTTTATCAGCAACTTCAATGAATTGAACGTGTTCTAGTGCTTCTTCTGTGCATGCATTATGCATTGCCCATGTGCGCTCGATGGTGTAAGCTCCATCGCATTTAGGTATTAAAATATCTCTATGAAAGACCGTTAATCGGCATATTTCTGTTTCAACAGCTAAGTTATGTAATGTAGGAATGCCTGTTAGACTTAAATCTTCTGCATCAAATGTTCCACAAATAAAGGCATCTTCACCTATATATGATGGTGGCAATTTAATATGTGATAAATCTATTTGTCGAAGCGTGATGGTTTGAATACAGGTATTACAATTTCCATATTGGTCACAAACCGTCCATGTTCTTAAAACAGTCGCTGCGATTCCATTTAGATAAGCTTCTTCGTCGCAGGCATTTACAATAGTGGTATCCTTATATTCAAAGGTAATCGTTCCACAATCCTCTGGACAAGCGTCTATAAGTATTGGGTTAGGAACACTCCCACCCGCTGAAATTGGAGCAACATTTTGATTACACCATAATTCTACTGGTTCACAACTAACTCTCGGTGCTATTTTATCTTCCACCACCACCTTAGACCAACAACTATTGCCTGAGTACCAATGCTTTACTTTGACTAATAAAGTGCGGCCAACATATTCGCAAGTTATCACTGGGCTTGAAGGAATTTCTATCCCATCTTCATCCATTATGACTACTTTATATGCGGTTGGGCCATTGGGGTTACAGATATTGGAATTGTCAGGATCTCGCAAAATCATCTGATAAGTAATCTCTGCTTCACATTCATTATTTAGAGATACTTGAATCTCATCATCACAAGACATCGAACATTGTCCATTGCTATAGAAAGCAAAAAAACACACAAAAAATAGCAGACTTAATAGTCGCCTGCTAACTAGATAATTACTTAGTGTAAAAAAATTTAACTGCATACTCATAGATGTTTAATCTTCCCTAAAGTTCACCCGCTGTTTAGGAATAAAAGCTATTCATTCAAAAAATAAATAATTCGATTAGGTTAATCATGCTCCTAAATCCTAATTTGGTAGTGGTACACTTGTAAGGCTATTTCTAAGTAAACCCCATAAGAAACATTGGGTTTATAAAATATTATAGCATTACATTTATAGCACTACCCCTAATTTTTTGGTCATATAAAAAATAAATAGTTTTCCATACGTCATCTGCCTTTACCCTAAATAGGATAAAAGCATAGCCTGAAAAATATTTAGTACCTTTCAATTTTAATATAGGTGGTATGAATTAGTTTTGTCCGAATATGAGTTTAAATAATTACTTATTGGTTACCTTGTAGGTATTACTAAAATGTGGGGGAATTTTAGTAGAAATAGGGGAATATTTAAGATGTGCTTTGTTTAATCTTTCGCAACATAAATAAAATAAATAAATTTATCAAATAAAAATATATTATTTATTGAGTAGCATTTTGTTATAATTTGTAAAATCTAGTTTTTCAGATTTTTAAATGTTAGGATTGTTTTTTATGTGCAAAATAATATTTGTGGCTATGAAAAATAATGGAAAATAATGTTATTCTTTTAGGCTTTACTATTGCTTATTTCTAAATTATCGTTAGGAAAGGAAAAATAGTTTTTTCAATGGTACATGGACTTTACTCTAATACCCAATGGAAATAATACGATTTATATTCAAATTACTATACAACATAATCTAAGTACCTACAACCAAATAATCGACACTTTATGATGGGCTCTTTTTCCACTTTAAGCATCCCGTCCGCAAGCGGTTCACTAAGAAATAAAGATTCCCCGAATCTTCCTTTCTTAGCTCATGTTAAAAAATATTTCCGTAG
>JBGCFJ010001247.1:0-2486 GCA_045106885.1 Saprospiraceae bacterium | reverse complement strand
GAAATGCCAGGGCAACGGTGGAACCGTATACTTATGATAATAAATTTGGTAATAATCGGCTATGAGATTATTGGTCTTACATTGAATATAGTTCCTCTGATAATGGTGGTTTTTCCATTGATATTATTGCCGATTGTAGTCAACCTATTCTAGATTCTGACTTCGATTTAATCCCAGATTTTATAGATTTAGATGATGATAATGATGGAATAGCAGATTTTTCAGAATACTGTAATCCCGAAGGCGATTTTATCTGTTTACCAGGCGGGTTAGACCCTAGTGCCGATGCAGATAATGATAATATTCCAAATTATATTGATAGTTCTGACCCTGCAATAGATAATGCCTGTGTAGATGCCAATGAAGATGGCAGATGCGACACCGTCAATGCGATTTATGATACAGATGGTGATGGCGTACCTGACCACTTAGATTTAGATTCAGATAATGATGGTATCACAGATTTAGTAGAAGCAGGTCATTTACAAAAAGATGCAGACGGGAATGGTATTATTGATGGCGATGCTTCTTTTTTTGGTAAAAATGGACTGTTTAACGTTATTGCCTCTGACCCTGATGCCTTTACCGCTTTTGAAAATTATACTCGTTTTGATGTAGATGCTGATGGCGTACCTGACCATGATGATTTAGATGCCGACAATGATGGCATCAATGATGTAGCAGAAGCTAATTTGGGTTTTTCGGATAGCAATAATGACGGTCGAATTGATGATGGAAATGGCAATCCTCCAGTGGTTTCTTTTCATGGATTAACGCCTATAATTGACCCAATGCTAACAGCTGTAGCCATACCGCTTCCTCCTGATACGGATGTAGACGGTGTACCAGATTGGCAGGACTTAGATTCAGATAATGATGGTATTAATGATGTAGTGGAAAGTGTGCAACCAGACCCAGATAATAATGGAATTATCGGAATGGGCGCACCAACAGTAGATGTCAATGGACAAGCGATTATGGATACTACCGCTACTCCACTCCAACCTACTTCAACACCAACTAATACCGACGAAACAGGGGAAGCAGATTTTAGAGACTTAGATGCAGATGATGATGGAATCAATGACGTGGATGAAGCAGACCAACCTGATTTGGATGCCGATGGAAAAGTAGGTACAGGAATACCTGTCGTAAATGCCCAAGGACAAGCTACCGAAGACAGCGAAGGAACACCACTCCAAGTTATCTCTAATCCAGAAGATACAGACACCGATTCAAAACCAGATTTTCAAGATATAGATAGAGATGGCGATGGTATTTTAGATAGTTACGAATGTCCAGGAGGTTGGCCTTGTATCAATACCGATAGCGATGCCTTACCCGATGTAGATGATTTGGATTCAGATAATGATTTATTATTAGACGAAGACGAATGTCCTGGTGGCATTCCTTGTCCAGATACCAATACGAATACCGTCGATAACTTTTTAGAATATACTTGTGCGTCAATAAATACTCCTATGCCTATTTTACCTATAGGTGGTGGCCAATTTTGTGAAGGTTCACCAGTACAATTAAGTGCCAGTGGTGACACGGCTTTTTCCGAAATGGTTATTTTTAAATGGACAGGACCAAATGATTTTGCCTTTGAAGAAGCAACGAATGCGAATACTGCTTTTCCAGTCGAATTAATAGATACAAGAAAAGAGGCAAGTGGGACTTATGAACTAACTTTAGCAACAACTAAAGGTTGCCAGTCTGAGCCATTAAAAATAGCCGTTGATTTAATGGAAAAACCATTAGCACCTGCTTTAACCGTTACGAAGGATAAATTATGTGCGGGAGAAGACTTAGAATTAGAAGTCAATACCTACTCTGGCGAAGCCGTTACTTATATTTGGTATAAAGAAACGGATAGAGCAGCTATTCCTGTGGATACCACAAACATTGCTACGCTATTAGTAGAAAAGACGAATATTATAAATGCAGGAATTTATACAGCAGTCGTAAATGTAGACGGTTGCGTTTCCAGTATTTCTAATGCAGAAATTGTGCAAGTCAAAACGCCAATTGAAGGTCTAGAAGCTACTTCTTCTGCTACTATTTTAAACCCTGCTTGCGAAGGCGAAACAGTCCAATTATCTGTTCCTTTTCAAGAAAGTGCAACTTACGAATGGACAGGACCAAATAATTTCAGTTCTACCCTAGCAAATCCTGCGATAGTCAATGCCACTTTTGTAGATAATGGTAATTATAGTGCTGTTGTTACTTTTGATGAATGTACAATTCCTACGAATACGGTTGCAGTTACGGTGAATACTAAACCAACTACGCCCCTATTAAAAATGGAAACAGCGCAACAATGCGAAGGAGAATCCGCTACTTTAAAAATAATAGAACCAGTCAATTATCCAACCAATGAAACCTTGCGTTTTAACTGGTATACTATTGGCAGAAGCACGCCAATTAGCACAACCCTATCTCCTACATTAGACTTAATCAATTTACAAACAGAAAATGATGGG
>JBGCFJ010001246.1:0-7904 GCA_045106885.1 Saprospiraceae bacterium | reverse complement strand
TTTTTTAGTGAAATTTCAGTTTAGTTTATTTCTTTTTATCATACAATTTTTGTATTTTAAAAAGGAGATAAAAAAACTACAAAAACCTTTACTTTATTGGACTTCTTGTCAATTTTTAAAGTAATCATGTTCTTTTATACTGATTTTTCTTTCTGTCAAATTTCATCTTTTTTTATTCGATGAAAGTTAAAAAATTGGGGGTACTTTTTTACAATTCTGAACAGCCTAGCTCCAAGGTCAGGCAAAAACCTTGGAGTGTCTCTCAGACCTCCAAGCGTTTTGACTAACGAAACGCTCATTTCTTCCTTGATGCTAGGGCTAACCTATTAAGTTAGTAACAACTTCAATACTCACCGAAGTAGGTTAAAATTGAAAATTTGAAATGAAAATTGAAAATTCAACTTTACTTCCCTACCTTCGCCAGACACATCAATTCAAAACCTAGACAATGATAAAACCACTTTTTAAAATTATGTCGTCTTTTTTCTTTTTGCTCCTACTTGCTTGTAGCGGAGAAAAAGCAACCACCTCAGAAACAACGACCACCAAAAAAGCAACTGAACCTGCTACCGAAAGAACCGCCACCTATAGCGAAACTAATAACGCTTATTTCGGAGATTTACACGTGCACACCAGTTGGTCTTTCGATGCTTTTATCTATAATGTACGAACTACGCCAGAAGATGCCTACGATTTTGGAATGGGCAAAAAAATAGACCATATTTCTGGTAAAAAAATTCAGTTGGGTAGACCTTTGGATTTTATGGCGGTGACCGACCATGCGGAGTATATGGGCGTTATGAAACAGATGTTAGAACCAAATAGTCCACTAGCTAAATTAGATATTGCCAAGGAAATTTTAAGTGACGATAGAGCAGCTTCTTTGGCTGCTTTTAGCAAAGTAGGATTGTCGATGGCTAGAAATATGCCCATAGCGGAATTAAATAAAAAAGAGATTAATAAAACGACTTGGCAACGCTTGGTTAAAATTGCTAATACCTATAATCAACCAGGCAAATTTACGACTTTCCCTGCTTATGAATGGACCTCTTCCCCAGCAGAATTGAACCATGAACCGACTTATGCAAGAAATATGCACCGAAATGTGATTTATAGAAATGAAACCGTTTCGGACATTCCCTTTTCTTCTTTTAACTCTCAAGACCCCGAAGATTTATGGGCTTGGATGGATAAGGAACGAACGAAAGGAATTGATGTCATGGCGATTCCGCATAATGCCAATATGAGTGATGGTTTGATGTATAGTTTAAAAACGATGAGTGGCAAAGAATTGACGCCCGATTATGCAAAAAACAGAGCGAGAAATGAACCGATTAACGAAGTCGTACAAATCAAAGGGCAATCTATGTCGCATCCTGCTTTAGCGCCCAATGATGAATTTGCTGACTTTGAGATTTACGGCTATACGTTTTCTAATGGTATTCCGCCAGCTAGTCAACCAAATGGCAGTTATGTGCGGCAAGCATTAAAAAATGGCTTGGCGCTTGAAAAGAAGTTAGGCACCAATCCTTTTAAATTTGGTTTGATTGGTAGTTCTGACGGACATAATTCCAGTAGTTCGATAGAAGAAAATAATCATTTTGGTAAATTAGGTAATCGAGATGCAACGCCTGAAATCAGAATAGGAAAAGAGGAAGCATTTATTCGGGTAAAATACTTTTCTGCGGCAGGAGTGGCAGGTGTTTGGGCAAAAGAGAATACCAGAGATGCTATTTATGATGCCTTGCAACGAAAGGAAACTTTTGCCACTTCTGGTCCTCGAATAAAAGTCCGCTTTTTTGGTGGTTATCATTTTAATAATACGGCTATGGAGGGCGAAGATTGGTTAACGGATGCTTATGCAAATGGCGTAACGATGGGAAGTGATTTAACAGCAGGGCCTCGACCATTAAATAGCACGCCTACATTTTTAATCCATGCCATCAAAGATGCAGAAGGAGCTAATTTGGATAGAGTTCAAGTTGTCAAAGGGTATTTAGATGCTGATGGCAATGCGATTGAAAAAATATTTGAGGTCGCTTGGGCAGGTGATAGAAAAGTTGGCGCAGATGGGAAATTACCTGCTATTGGCACTACGGTAGATATAGCGAATGCTACTTATACCAATGATATTGGTGCCGTTGAATTTAAAACGATTTGGGTAGACCCAGAATTTGATGCCACACAATCTGCTTTTTATTATTTAAGGGTATTAGAAATTCCAACGCCAAGATGGAGTACTTTTGATGCCCATACTTTAGGTCGAACACCTCCTGGAGATGTGGCAGCGACTATTCAAGAACGGGCTTGGAGTTCGCCTATTTGGTACACGCCTAAATAAGAAGCGAGAAGCGAGACCGAAAATTAAAATTTTCTGTCAGAAGTCAGACCGTTATCTTCGATAACTTTCAGCAGTCAGATTAGAAGCGTACCTAAGCGCCCAAATCTGACTGCTGACAGTTTATGTAATAAACGGTCTGACTTCTGATTGCTAAAAAATAGAAGTTGATGCAAAAAATATTGAGAGAACCACTTTTTCATTTTTTATTAATCGGCGCTGGTTTATTCTGCTTATATAGTTTCCTCAATCCATCTGAGGAACAGTTAGAAAATAATGTCATTCGGATTGAAGAAAGTGATGTAACAAGATTGATAAAGGCGTATCAACAAAATTGGAATGCGCCACCTGATAGTGCGACCCTAAAAAGCTTATTAAAAGAAGAAATAAAAGCAGAAGTTTTTTATCGAGAAGCTTTGCGGATGCAACTCGACCATAATGACGAAATTATTCGACGTCGTTTGAAGCAGAAATATGAATTTTTAGTCAAAGATTTGGCGGATAGTCAGCAGCCAAATGATGCCGAATTGCAAACCTTTTACCAAACCAATTCCAATTTATATCAAGAGCCTACCAAATTATCTTTTTCTCAAATTTACTTTAGCCCAGACAAAAGAAAAACACCTTTAGCAGATGCGGAGACTGTTTTGACTCAGTTGAATAATAGTACAACATCAACTATTGATATTAAAAAAATAGGCGATAATTTCCATCTACAAAATTACTTTGCAGAACGAGATTATAATGATGTTCGACAGTTATTCGGACAAGATTTTTCGAAAGCTGTTTTCGCTAATAAAACAACAGGCTGGACAGCTCCTATTCGTTCTGGTTATGGCATTCATTTAGTGAATATTTCCGCTATTCAAGAAGCATCCATTCGACCATTTAGTCAAGTAAAAGAAAAAGTGGAAGCAGATTGGAAAATTAGTCAGCAGCAGTTATATAACGAACAATTATATAAAAACTTATTAAAAAAATACGAGGTGGAATATGACCTTAAAAAATGGGGGGAAGAATGATGGGTAAATTATTTGATGGTTTGATGGTTATTTTTGAAGTTGCGATATTCCAAGTCTCCAGACTTGGAATGCCTATCTCGTCGTCTCCTGACGACCGTATACAAGAAGAATTCATCCTCTGGAGACAACGAGATAACGGTTTTAAGTCTGGAGACTTAAAACATCGGATTCGCAAATTTATTGGTGCTTTACTAAGGGGCATCACCCCGACCCTGTCTGTAAGTTCAAAATTGTACGCTTTCTTTTTAAAGGAGCATCGCTCCGACCCCATCTGTTATATCGTGTCGAGGCTACGCCCCTTTAAAAATAGGCTAGTGATTCCGAATCTACAGACTGGGACAACGCTAAAGCGCTTTTCAAAAAAGTATAACTTTATCAACATAGCTTTATCTTTCTTATTTTTTTTATTACCATTCTTAACCTTCGCCCACGAAATCCGCCCTGCCTACCTAGAAATCAAACAAACCACCGAAACGACTTATGAAGTCCTCTGGAAAATTCCTTTATTAGGCAATAAGGCCCCTAAAATAGACCCAATTCTACCAGACAATTTCACTTTAAAACAAATAGACGATGAATTTTTACCTGATGCGTATATTCGCAGATATGAAGGAAATTATTTAGCGGAATTAAACGGACAAAAGATTAGTATAAAAGGGCTAGATTTAACCTTAGTCGATGTTTTGGTGCAGATTAATTTAATTGACGAGAGTTCCTATACGCTATTATTACAACCCGATAAATCAGAAGCGGTCATTCCCAAAGAACCCAATAAATGGGAAGTCATTCAACTCTATATTTTATTGGGTATCGAACATATTTTAATTGGTATTGACCATTTATTATTTGTGTTGGGTTTACTCTTATTAGTAAAAGGCATCAAGCCATTAATTCAAACTATCACCGCATTTACGGTAGCCCATAGTATTACTTTAGGCGCTGCAACTTTTGACCTATTAAGTGTGCCACAAGCCCCCGTCGAAGCAGTCATCGCTTTAAGTATTGTCTTTTTGGCCAGAGAATACATTTCCGTAAAGGAAGGAAAGGAAAGTATGACTGCCAAATACCCTTGGATAGTCGCTTTTACTTTTGGTTTACTCCATGGATTTGGATTTGCAGGCGCATTGAGTGAGATAGGATTTCCACAGAAAGAAGTGCCTTTGGCACTATTAACTTTCAATATTGGTGTGGAATTAGGGCAATTGATTTTTATCGGAATCGTCAGTTTATTATGGATGGTTTTGAAAAAAATAAATGGTCCGCAACCTAATTGGTCATGGAAGGTTCTGCCCTATAGTATGGGCATTATTGCCAGTTTTTGGCTAGTCGAGCGAGTGGTTGCTTTCTGGTAATTAGAAGTAGTTTCACAAAATAAATTAATAATTTTCACCACGGAGAAACGGAGAACATAGAGAACACGGAGTTTCTTTGACGAGTGTAGCTTAATTTTCATTCAAGAGGTTCACTTATTTCGGTACTTAAACGAATTCATCGTTTATCATTCATCCTTCTATTACGCTTTTCCTACCTCAGGCATTTTACAAACCTCATCTGCCGTCTTCCCACATACGGTGCAATCGCCAAAATTATTTTTCACCATTGGATTATTGGTCGAACAAGTCCCTCTAAACTCTTGCCCTGTAACAATCTTACGGATGTTAATCATCATAAAAGACAAACCAAAAACAAAAAAGATAATACCAAAAATATATAAGAATTCCATGCTAATTATTTTTAGAAAATAAAAGTAAATGTTCGTTAATAGAACGCTTTAGCGCTTAAATCGTTTAAATTTGTGTACTGGTTACAAAGATACAAACTTGTCTTACAATCAGCCAGTTATTTTGAACAGAATGACGATAACATAGGATGGGCTGACGGATAAGGATAGATTTAACGAATGGAGGACGGATTTTTTATTAATATCAAGTTACGGATAATAAAATCCGTCCTCCATCCATCTATCCGTGGTCAGTCCTCCTAGCTCGTCTAAAAACAAAAAAATGCAGGATAAATTAGCCGCTTTTGAACGTTTACTAACCATCATGGATGAACTGCGAGAAAAATGCCCATGGGATAGAAAACAAACTTTTGAAAGTCTACGAAATCTAACCATCGAAGAAACCTATGAATTGGCAGATGCGATATTAGATAAAGACATCAAAGGCATCAAAGAAGAATTGGGCGACTTGATGCTCCATATCGTTTTCTATGCCAAAATAGCGGATGAAAAAAATGCCTTTAATATTGCAGATGCCATGAATGAAGTTTGTGAAAAATTGATTAATCGACATCCGCATATTTATGGAGATGTAGTGGCAGATGATGAAGAAACGGTCAAAAAGAATTGGGAGCAACTCAAATTGCAAGAAGGGAAAAAATCAGTTTTAGGCGGTGTCCCTAAATCACTCCCTGCGATGGTGAAAGCTTATCGAATGCAAGAAAAGACCGCCCAAGTCGGTTTTGAATGGGACAATGCCGAGCAAGTCTGGGAAAAAGTAGAAGAAGAAATAGCTGAATTTAAAGAAACCTTAGTTAATCAAGAAAGTCAAGCAAGGCGAGAAGAAGAATTTGGTGACATTCTCTTTTCCATGATTAATTACGCCCGTTTTCAAAATATTGACCCTGAAACGGCATTAGAACGCATTAATCAAAAATTTAAAAAACGCTTTGAATATATCGAAGCAAATGCGCCTAAAAGCATGGAAGAAATGTCTTTGGAAGAAATGGATGCTTTGTGGAATGAAGCGAAGGGGAAGTAGTTGGCAGTAGGCAATATTACAGTGAGGAACGGAGTACACAGAGGGCGCAGCGTTTTTTTGTCTATTATAATTTAATTTATTAGCAGAAAGTTGTTAACTTAAATTTGTCTGAGTACTTACCTTTGAGACTGTTCAAATAAGGGTGTTTAGGCAAAATTTTAGTATTGAAAATCAAGGCTTTACTGCCTACTGCCACTGCTGACTGTCTACTGTCGTTCTTAATGCAACTCCATGCTCATTTTCAAAAGAATAAATATGCTTTAGTAACCAAGCCTTTGATTTATTCGGGAATGATTCTTCTTGAATTAATTCATTTTTTATCTTATTTAATTGTTTTTCATTTCCATTATTTTCGCACCAATTAGCCAACCGCAATATATATTTTCCAAAATTTTGATAAGCTTTTCTTTTACTATCTGAAAATATTTGTTTTCGTTGCAGGTATTTTTGATACTTTTCTATATTTGCGAAAAGCATTTTTACATGAACCTGTCCTGTTTGATAACACTCAAAAATGACACGAATTTGAAAATTTCTTTTAATTAATTCTAGCGTAGTTAAATCAGATCGCTCCATTTTTGCCAGAATTTCCAAACAATCTTGCCTTTTCTGCTCATAATATAAGACTGTAGCTTTCGCTAAGTATAAAAATTGCTCATTTTGAGGTTCGTATAAACGATATTTTTCTTCTTTTATGAAAGCTTTAGCCCATACTGATTCTCCTTGTTTTAGCGCAGTTGTTACTATATTCATAAAGGTGACATTTGTCATTAAACCTTTATAGAAAATGCCCTCATCTGTCAGTCCTAGTTTATATAATTGCAAGATTGTTGCTTGCATATTTAGCCCTTTATCCTCTTTATGAATAGAATAATTAATGAGTAAACGAAGCATTAAATTTTTTGATTTTGTATCTATTTTAGCGTAAGATTGAGAAAATTGATTATTTAATTTTTTAAATAAATCTTCCCAATTATCTCCTGCAACTAGCAATTTCACTGCATTTTCAAGAATAGCTTGTGTACTATTTTTATTATTAAATATAGAACGGTCTTTTAATAAGTCAACATAATTTAGAATGTTCTGAGGTATATCGTAATTGTATCTCAAATTAGAGGAAAGCCATTCTAAGGTATAAATTAATTTTTGTTGAACATAGCATTTTTCTAATAAAAAAGTACCGTTAATTAAATCCGTCGAACATTCATCTCCTTTCACATTTAATTCATTAAAATAAAGTTGATGGTATAAAGACATCTTTTGATGCAACGCTGAAGTAGATAGAAATGCTTCGGTCCCAAATGATGTTTGCAATTCGTCATATTTCCTTTCAAAATTGTCTTTCATTCCTTTTTCAAGATAGGCATCACCTATCCCTTTTTTAAAGCTAAAACGGTCCTGCTTGAATCGTTCAATAGCTAAAAACGCTTCTACTAATTTGAATAACTGCGACCTTAACTGGCGCAATCTTTTTTCATTATAAGTAGTTTTTGGGAATAACTTTTTAAAGACCTTTTGATTGGCTAATTGAGGCGCATCAAAATTAGGCGCATACTTTTTTAAAAGCAACCAAAGTTGAGTCAGCGTTTCATTCGTATTAAAATAAGGGGAGTGGATGAACTTATCAAAAGCTTTCAATTCTTTAATTTCAAACTGTTTGAGTAGTAGCATTAATTTAGTTTCTCGCATAATTGACCTAATTTACTGTATTTTGAAACGACAATTTATTCTTCACAAATACCTGATTATTAGCTTACTAAAAGAATAGTCCTTTCATTTTTA
>JBGCFJ010001245.1:0-3406 GCA_045106885.1 Saprospiraceae bacterium | reverse complement strand
GGTGTCGTGATATTAATGGCTCCACCAATTGTATTTCTTCCAAAAGTCGTTCCTTGTGGGCCTCTCAAAACTTCGACTTGCGCCCCTTCCATTTCAAATAAAGTACCGATGGTTCTGGCGATATAAATACCATCTACATAAACACCAACACCAGGATCCGTAGTTCCTTTGAAATCACTTTGTCCAATTCCTCTAATAAAAATAGACGTACCAAATGCTGCTCCACTTACCCCATTTTCAATAGTTAAACCAGGGGTAAAACGAGCCACGTCCACCATCTGAGTTGCTCCTTTTTGCACTAATTCTTCAGGGGTAAAAGCCGTAATTGCTAGTGGAACGCTCTGTAAAGATTCTTCGACTCTTCTCGACGTAACGATAATGTCTTGTAATAAAACACCGCTTGATAGGGTTATGGCTAAGGAGTTGTCAGCAGAAGAAACAAGCACTTCTCTATCTTTATATCCCGTATAACTAAACACTAAAGTAGTTGGTAGTTCACTTACGGATAAAGAGAAATTACCATCGAAATCGGTAACTGTACCTGTACTGGTATTTTTAATCACGACATTAACCCCAACAAGTGTTTCATTTTGGTCATCTGAGACGGTACCTTGTATCGTTTGACCAAAAGAAACAGAGGTCATACCCAATAATAAAAATACAATTAAAAAGATTGGATGCTTTTTTTCTTTTGTTAGAAAATTTAGTTTCATCATTTACTGTTTTGATGTGATAAAAATAACTCAACCTGCATTTCGCATCAGTAAAAACAACCCGAATATTCTATAGAAAATATTTCAGCGTAGCTACTAATTTTTAAGGTCGAATACTTACGTTAGCTTCAACTAATTCAAGATTAGAAGGAATAGGTATTGTTTTTTTGCGCTCCTATTTTTTGATAATTTCAAATAGGAATTTACCAATATAAAGGAACATTATCGAATTGAAATTTAGAATTTAGTTTTGAAATAGCTATCAATAATAGCTTATAATTTTAAATTATAGGATGATGCAAAATTATGTTAGCATATCCTTAAAAAGTAGGTAAAAAATAGTAAATAATATGCTGAAACAATCAATTTTGTGTTTTTATTAAGTAATTGTTGGAATAATAGTAGGCTATTGTGTTATGAAACTAAGAAATTCGCTTCATTTAAAGCGGCAGGAAAACTTGTTGATTCAAGAAAAAGAGTGGTGATGAGCGGGTGGAATAGGCAACATAGTTATGGCTTTGGGAGCGTCAAATGTGAGGTCCTAATTAAGCGTGCTTTCTTACAATTTTTCGCTATTTCTATATGCCTTGGGTGACATACCTGTTTTGGTTTTAAAAAACCTTGAAAAATCACTTGGGTCAAATCCTCCAACTTTAAAAGCAATTTCAGATACTCTCAAATTGGATTGTCTAAGTAATACTTTTGCCTCCAATAATCGCATATCTGCTAAAATTTCATTAGCTGTTTTCCCTGTTACTTCTTTGACACTCTTGTTCAAATGATTAGGCGTAATCTCTAACATTTGGGCACAATCTGCCACTTTTTTTATTTGACTGATATTTTGGGAGAGTAAACTCTTGTATTGTTGGGTAATTAGCGAGGCGGCGTTAGAAAATTTGCCTGTACTTTTGGTATATTCAAAATTGACTTCATTGAATAAGCTCGTCATGTAGTGTGCGATAATGTTTATTCTGTCAACTCGATTACGCTTATATTCTTCTGACAAAATGCTAAGTACTTGCATAAATCTTTCTGGATTAGAAATCTTTACCAAAGGTTCTGCCATGATATCAAAAATGGGAAAATCCTTTTCTATATTAATATTCAATTGGCTTTGATGGAAAATATCTGCTTTGAAATGGCAATAAAACCCTTTAAGGTCAGCGGAAAAAGATTTAATGGAGGTAATTTGATAGGCAGGTAAGCAAAAAAAATGATTGGCTTCGATTTCGTACTGATTTAAGCTTTTACTCCTAACCGCTACTCCTTGCGTAACAAACAAAAAGAAATAGATAGAACGCCTATGTGGTAATAGTGGAAGATTGATAGACTTTTTATATTCTTCAATGGGTTCAATGTGAAATCTTTCAAATAAACTATTGTTATGTCGTTTAGGACTACTAAACATGTAGTGATCAAACTGGAAGGGTTGTATTTTGGGTATGTCTGATTTTTTTGACATTGCTTGTTGAATAGTTTTTTTAATGAAATGGTCACAAAAAATTCTTGAATTGACCATTTTATCCACTAAATGTTGGGGTAAAAATACTCAAATTATCCTATTAGGCGCTTACACAAAATTTAAAACCAACAAATTGTCGATAATTTAAAATGTCGATAATTGTTAATCTCAAATTCAACTTCAACCTCAAATTCCCGCCGAAGGTGGTTTAAAATTGAAAATCTAAAATTGAAAATTAAATTTTACTTAGTTCTTTAGAAATTATTTTCTGCGCAAATTTGGCAAGAATTACTTCTAAAGGATTGATAGTCAATAGGTCAGAAGTCAGACAAAAAAGCTTGCTTTTTTGTCAGAAGTATAACGAGTTCCTTCTGACAGTTTACGCAGTAAACGTTCTGACTTCTATGGGAATGGCTACGTCAGGTTAGGAGTGAGAAGAAGAAAAAATACCAGTCATAAAACGCATTTAATTATAACAATAATTCATGCAAAAGAAGGCGGACTTAGGCGACAATTCATCTATATTAACGCACATCGAAGTAGGGAACTATTAGGAACCTAATAGGTTAACGCACCGTTTTCGATTTTGATGGTTAACAATATATTTAAGCGGCTTCTCGTGACAGTACATTTTCGTAGCTATGAGCAAAAATACCTAGCACATAATTAGAATTGCTAAAAGAAAGAATAGTTCGCTGGTTTCTCATGAGTCATCAAACGCTATCTCTAGCAAAATGGATTGATTTTGCATGCAAAAAGGATAGTTTTGCCTACCTACCTCCTTAAAGAGTAATTAATTTTGCATTGTTCAATTTGTAAAATAAAAACCTACAACCATCGACTTCTGGCAAGTAATTCATACTATTTTTCTCAGCTTGAGTAAATAAAGGCTACCCGTCTAAGATTGGACATATTCGACAACAGCGAATCTATATTCGCTGCTCCAAGCGTCGGAAAATATAGATTTTCCGTTGTCTGTCCTAAACTTGAGTGTCCAACTTTAGACGTGTAGCCTCATCGCACCATTATTTCAGTTAATATTCATTAGGTAAACGATTCATCTGTTTGTTTTAGTAATTGAAATTTTATCTTTATAATGGGAATAGTAGGCCTAATACAACCTAGCAATCACTAGTTTTTTACTAAGCGATTTTCTATCAGTTGTTGCTATTTTAACCAAGTATAAGCCATTATCGTAATTTCTAGTATCCAATCGAATTTCTTCCCCATC
>JBGCFJ010001244.1:0-1956 GCA_045106885.1 Saprospiraceae bacterium | reverse complement strand
CTAATAATTTCGATTTAGGTACTTTTACATCTTCAAAAAATAACTCTACGGTATCTTGGTATCGTAAGCCTATTTTATCAAAAGGTTGTCCAGTTGTAAATCCTTCTAATTCGCTGTCTATCAACAAGAGACTGATGCCCTCTTGGGGTGTACCTTTATTTGTTCGCACGGCACAAAGTGCAAAACCAGCTACATAGCCATTGGTGATAAATGTTTTAGAACCGTTGACTAAGTAATAATCTCCTTTATCTTCTGCTACTGTTTTTATAGCTTTTAAATCAGAACCTACACTTGGCTCTGTCATACCAATGCATCCAATCAAATCCCCCGAAACCATCTGAGGAAGATAGTGCTGCTTTTGTTCTTCGTTCCCATGCCTTAGAATATAGGGCGCTACAATATCGGAATGAATGGCCTGTCCGAATTCAATGCCTAATCTCCTAGTTTCTTCCAAAATCATGGCATTGAAAGAATAGTCAAATCCACTTCCACCATATTGTTCTGGAATATCCATACACAAAAAACCTTGCTGCCCCATTTTTTGCCAAAACGACTTTGGTGCGCACTTTTTCTTCTCCCATTCTTCTAGAAAAGGAAGTGCCTCTGTCTTTAGAAAATCTTCTAATGCTTGACGCACCATTTGATGTTCCTCCGAATTATAGATGTCTCTTTTGATAGCTATATTTGTGTACATATCCTGCAATTAAATTTTTTATTTAACAACTCGATTTCTATGTTCGCCGAGGTCAATCGTACCATCATCAGATTTTAAAGCACATCGAATGATATCTCCATCTTTCAAATATCTGCCACTTTCTAATTGTCCTGTAATGAATAATTTAGCACGTTCTTGTACCGTTAACTTCATGTGTTCCGCTTGTACTTCTTTAGTTGGCGCTCTTACGGCAACTCCTCCAGGCGTTCCAGTTAATACGACATCGCCTGGTTCTAAGTCAAGCGTATTCGATGCAAGCGTTAGTGCTTTTTCAGGTTTGGTTATCATGTCCTTCGAGTGTGCATCTTGACGCAAATCATCATTGACCCACAATTTGATTTCCATATTATGGATTTTAGCTGCTTCTCCTTCTTCTAAGATATAAATAGAAGGACCTATTGGACACATAGTCCGATAACTCTTTCCCATATACCATTGACTGAATGGCGTAAAAAACATCAAATCTCTTGGAGAAATATCGTTGACCAAAACCATCCCGCCTACATATTCCCCAATATTTTCTGGGGTAATTTCTGTTGGTTTGGTAATGGCCTTTTTCATCACTAAGCCCAATTCTACCTCGTAGTCTAATAAATGACATCCTTTAGGCCATTGTATATCGTCAGTAGCTCCAGTAATGGAGCTTTCATCTTTTCTAAAAAAAACGGTTTGTTTATTCTTCCTATCGTGCTGACTTTCGTCTCGATGTTCGTAATAATTAAGTCCTAAACACAATAGCCTTGTTGGTCTTGTTACTGGACTCACAACCTTAACGGAATCAAGGGCAATCGTACCGACAACAGGCCCTTCCGCAAGTCCTTTAGCAGCCTCCAAATGATTCGCCAATATATCTTTTAAGTGGTCTACTCCTGCGCCAAAAGGTGCAACTTGGTTCCCTTTTAATACGCCCCAATGAGTACTTCCTTTGTGTTCGAATCTTAGAATATTATAGCCCATATATAATTTTTTATAGTTGATGATTGACTGATATGACAGCCAACTTAAAAGTTGCGAATTATTTTAAGTAGGATTGAATGGTTGGGCGCATCTCAAATTGTCGTTCGTAGCTTAGACCTCTGGTCTGAGTAGGTATACTAGTGCTACTCAGACCAGAGGTCTAAGCTACTTTTAATGCTCAATTAATTATAATGCGACATTTTGAGATGCACCCCTATTTTATCGGATGCTCTAGAAACATAAATAAGTGATACATTTGCCAAATGATAAAATGAATAAAGGGA
>JBGCFJ010001243.1:0-7006 GCA_045106885.1 Saprospiraceae bacterium | reverse complement strand
ACCTTACCGGTTGGGCATATCTATAACTTTCAAGAATTATTAGCGCAGAAATTATATCAATTAGACCAGCAAAAAATTGCAGAAAACATAGGACAATTTGCTTATCAAAAAGGAGAATATTTTTCCGTTGACCATTTTTTACATGTCCGAGCTTGTATAATTGCAAATGGCAAAGAAGCCTTTGATGAAGTATTAGCCCAACCTAAAGAAATCTTTAAAGACCTCACCTTTGAATCTTTATTGACCGTTGCCTCTATTGCTTATGAACGAAAGGCAGGCAAACAATTTATTTATGTTCCTTCTAAAAATATCGAGACTTACAGTAATAAAAAAGGATGGAGTTTAAGCTCTTAACAAAATTGATGCTACTTATCCTTAATCTTACTCAAAATAGATAACGCAATATCCTTAGATGTTGCTAAATTTTCTCTAAAATTTTCTTTTTCCGGCTCTGTCATTACATCAAAGTCAATATCCCGAAAATCGTAAAGCGTTTTTTTTATGGTCACTAATACTTTATCTGTATCTACTTTTGGTTTAATCCTTTTTTTTCTTTTTTGATAGTTTATCAAGGTTGTTCATGCTATCTAAAACCTAAAAGCACCTGCCATCATTTCTTGTTCTGCCCGAGAAATGCCTATTTCTAAAGCTATAGTTCTCCATTGACTAACAACAGCTTTGACTTCCGTTATTATTTGCTGACTAGTTGTAGGTGTCAGTTGAAAGTATGCTGCCACACTTCTTGCCAATTCAAAATCCAGCGCATTATCATCCGTATCAATATTTAAGGATAAACCATCTTTATCAACGGAAGGATTAATATCATAAGCAGGAGAAAGTCCCCATCCATTTTTATGGAGCAAAAAACCATGATTTCTAAGATGGTCATCCGTATTGGAAATGGCAATATTAAAGACGATTCTTCGCCAAAGTTGATGCAAGTTTTTTTCAATTTGGACACCCGAAAATTGAATAAATTCCGCTAGGTCTAAATAACTTGGATGCTGGTCTTTTATCGTATTCTCATTATTCCCTGTCATGGTCATGGCAGAGGCAAAATGAATGCGCTCTCCTTGCGCTCTATCAAAACGTTTAGTCAGGAAGGTGTTAAATTTACCAGAAACTTTATGTAGTTGAGAATCCGCCATTTCGATACCGGCTTTCAATGCTAACCGATAGGCTAAAAACTCCCATGCCCCTTTATCAAACGTATCATTTTTAGAGGGAAATTTAGCTATCCAAGGATGATTATATTGGTCTAAAACATTAGCTTTTGGTCTAGCACCACCTAAAGAGGATCCTGGCGCAATTAATAGGGTTAACCATTTTTTGATGGTGGCGCTATCTTTGTCAGATTCTACCAAATTAGCAGCATATTGTAATTCTCTTATAGAAGACCAGGGCGGTACGGCAGTATTGGCGTCATTGTCTAAAAATGGTCCATCCTTATCTAGTTTAAACCTTAAAGCGCCCATCCTACTTTCATCATAAACGCCTAATAGGAAATCAATATCATATAAATTGCTAACAGATGTATTATTTTCCTTGGCATTTTGCACCGCTTTTCTTTTCATTAAGGTTCGCCCCCATCTATCGGGCATAGAGTCTAAAAAAACACCAAAGTTTTCTTTACCATAAGGAAATTGTTGCCCAGAATACCACCCAATATCTGGATCGAGTAAAAGTTGGGCTTGTGAATTCATCCAATCTTTGTCATACTCAAAACTAAAAGACTTTCTTCCTTTGGCTTGGTGTGCCGATAAAGTACCAATACTTATGGGCTGTGCCATTCCCTTCCAATGAGCATAGACGAAAATATCTGTTTTGTTGGTTGACATGGTGACTAATTGTTTAGTAAGGCTAAATCTTGTAGTTTTCTTCCAAAAGTGTCATCCGCAGCTAATTGTAAAAAATCATTATGCAAACCCATTACCCTCAATACATTAAAATAGGCACCCATCGAAACACTCGAACTTCCTTTCTCTATTTGATAAAGAGTGGTTCGGTTGATATTTGCTCGTTCTGAAACTTGTGTCGTGGTTAATTTTCTCCTTTTTCTTGCTAATTTTATATTTTCTCCTAATTGTGCTAATATTTTTTGATGCTTTGGAAAAAGAACTTGTTTTTTATTTTTCATAAAAATTGATTATTTTAAACAAAATTACATTTTTTGTTGAAAATAATCAACAAAAAAATTTCAACCTTAGCCTTAAACCAAAACAATCTATCGCATCAACACACGATAGATCATAATTATTTATACAAAAAACGTATTGAAACGTTCTAAAAATTATGCTACTTAGCAACCTTCTGTTCAATCTTATCCTCCTCCAATTCCCAACCATACGTCACCCAATCCTCCTCATAATCAATATCCGATAAAGTAGGCAATAAATGATACGTTTTGCCCACCCCTTCAATGCGTTCAACTGTAGTTGGAAAAACGGCATCTGTACTCCACTCAATATCCTTAAAAACTTCGGGAGCAAACGAATTCATCCCCAATAAATAATAGCCACCGTCCATAGCAGGGCCAATGACAAAAGGATAGTCAGCTAATTTATCAAAAGCAGTTTGCACAATTTCGGGTGTCAAGGAAGCACAATCGCTGCCAATAATCACCACTTTCTCATTTTCTTTAAAAACAGTATGAAATGCAGTCGCCATTTTGTCGCCTAAATCGCCTTCTATTTGTAGTGCTTTATGGAACTTATGACTAGTCCAATTATCTTTTTTGTTGATTTCTTTGCTGTAAAAAAGGTGGCGAGCAACAGGCAATGCCTCCGCTATTTTTCGAGTATGCTCCATTAACGCAATATAAATAGCCAATGCCTTTTCTGCTCCTACTGTTTTGGCGAGTCGAGTTTTAACTTTCCCTAATTCGGGATTTTTGATAAAAACAATGAGGGCATTTTTAGCTTTATTTTGCATGTATGTATTTTTTTTCAATACCTTAATTTAATTTACAGTTGACAACATACCATTAAGGCTATAATATAAAATGTCGGTAGCAAATAAGTTCGCTACCGACATTTTAGCTATCCTAAAGATAGTATAAAAGTCGTACAGAATACAGTTCGACCTAATCTATTCGTAAATCCTCTACGTGAATGCCTGGGTAATTTTTAGCATTAAAGATAAAATCGCTGTTCTTATAAGCTAAATTAGGCTTGAACTTTTTTACATCCATCGTATATCTAGCACCATCCACCGCAAAGGCTTTAATCCGCATAATTTGATTTTTCTTCTTATCAATCGTCAAGCGCATTTTCGCATATTCTGAATCTTTGTCAATTGGCTTAAATTCAATTTGTTGAATCGCCACGCCTTCTTCATACCCCTCATTCGTCAAACCATAAATAAAATTTTCTTGCTCGTAAATGCGCAATAAATCCTTAGGCGATAAAAAATCTTCTTCCTCTTCCTCAAAATCCTCTACATTATTAATCTGCACTTCGTTATTGCTTTTTAAGTATAACCAAAGCGTGTCGCCATCACTATAAATAGCTTGGTTATCTAAAGTTAATTTGTACTTATCACCATCCTGAACTAAATTCCCTGTCTGTACTTCTTCGTCCTCTTCTGGAATTTCAATCGTTAAATTAAAATCAGCTTCCACTGTTTTAAATGCCTCGTATTTATCCCGCAATTTTTCTAAAATCGCTTTTGCTGCGGGGTCAGAAGTTTCTGATACTTGTGCAAAACTGACATTAACAAAAAGGAAGGCTAGTAAAATGACCAATATATTTTTCATAAAAAGAGTTTTAGTAGTTTTACCTAATAGACAATTTTTAAGTCCATAAAGTTTTGTGATTTGAAACCATACACTTTTTACTGAGTCACGCACTTCGCTATGCTTCGTGCATGAAACTGGATTCTTGGGGCTAAGAAATCTTGCTTTTTCGATAAAAAAGCAAGATTTCTTAGCCCCAAACCCCTTGTTCTAGCCACTGAAAGCGGCGTTTAAAAAAAGTCCCTGTTTCTTTTCTAGGACAAAGTTCGCTATAAAAACGCTAATTACGTACTATTTATTCGTTAATGATTTGGTGGGTGAAGTTAAAATTTGTTAAGAATCTAGGCGGAGAGGCAGAAGGGCGGAGCGGCTAAACAAGCGAGACTGTCAAACGCTTCTCACTTTTTGCCGCTTCGCCTTTCAGCCCTTCCGCCTCTCAGCCTATTCGCCTCTTATATCTCCATCAACACCCGAAATGCTGCTTCGGTGATAATCTCGACTGTACCAACTGCTTGTGCTTTTTTCAATTTAGACCCTGCTTTTTCACCAACTACCAAAATATTTAATTTGGAACTAACGGCACTAATGACTTTAGCCCCTCCTTTTTTGGCAATTTCTTGGGCTTCTTTTCGTCCCATCGTTTGCAGCGAACCTGTGAATAAAATTGTTTTGCCTGCTAAAGGTGCATCTTCTGCAATTTCTAAGGGTTTATCTTCTTCCGTTTGGCGCATATTGACACCCAATGCCTCCATTTCTTCTAAAAGGGCAATGTTGGCTGGATTGCTAAAATATTCAATGACGTTTTTAGCGACGACTGGGCCGATGTCTTTAATGTCTACAAACGTTTCTTCTGTCCAGTCTTTTAGGTCAAAAACATGGTTAATTTGTTCGGCAATTAACTTTGAAGCTTTCTTCCCTAAATGATGCACACTTAAACTGTGTAGCAATCTATGAATTGGATTTTTCTTGGCTTTATTAATTGCTTTTTCAATATTCTTAGCTGATTTTTCACCAAAGCCATCTAAGGTCGAAATTTGGTCATAATCTAAACGATAAATATCGGCTATCGTTCTAACCCAACCTTGTTCGTAAAATCGCTCTACATAAGATTTACCAAAACCATCAATATCCATTGCAGGTTTGGAAACATGAAAAGCAATTCGTTGTAATTCTTGGCGGCCACAAACGCAATTTGGACAACGCCAAGCCGCTTCTCCTTCTCCTTGAACTAACTCAACGGGCGTATCCGTTTTATTAATCGGACAAACTTTTGGATATTCAATCGGGATTTCAGAACCATCTCTTAAGTCTGCCATTGCCTTCACAATATAAGGAATCACATCTCCTGCCCGTTCTACCAAAACCGTATCGCCTAAACGAAGGTCTTTACTTTTGATAAATTCCTCATTGTGTAAAGAAACAGAAGACACCGTTACACCTGCCAAATGCACAGGGTCTAATTTTGCCACAGGCGTTACAGACCCTACTTTTCCGACTTGATATTCTACATTTAATAATTTGGTCGTTGCTTGCTTGGCTTTAAATTTAAAGGCAATCGCCCATCTTGGATGATGACTCGTATAGCCACATTTTTCTTGCAATTCTCGACTATTTACCTTCACCACCATTCCGTCAATTTCATAGGCGTAAGCCTCTCTTTCTTCTTGCCATTTCAAGCAAAAATCCGCTACTTCTTTGATGTTTTTACAAACCTTTCTTTCTATTGTCGGCACTTTGAACCCTAATTCTCCTAAGAGATTAATGCTTTCATTATGGGTGGTAAAATTGGCTAAAATATCATTGCCTTCCGTTCCTTCTGCAAAACCTAATTGGTAAATGAAGGCTTCTAATCCTCTAGCAGAAGATGCTTTCGCGCTTTTCATTCTCAATCCACCCGTTGCCGCATTTCTAGGATTGGCAAAAACAGATTTTCCAGCTTTTTCTCGCTGTTTATTCACCTTTTCAAAAATATCTTTTCTTATCAGTACTTCCCCTCTTAGTTCCGTTTTTTGAATCCCATATTTTGAAAAATTCGCCTTCATCGGAATGCTTTTCATCGCTCGGGCATTGTGCGTCATTTCTTCCCCTTTTTTTCCATTTCCTCTAGTTGCCCCTCGCACCAATCGGTCATTCTCATAGACCAAAGCAATACTACCACCATCAAATTTTGGTTCGACTACATATTCTATATCTGCATCTTCTGCGATAGCCGTTAGTTTTTTTATTCGTTCATCAAAATCTTTTAAATCTTCGGCATTATAAGAATTATCCAATGACAACATTGGCGTTAAATGCGCTACAGATTGCGCATCTCCCGTCAAATCATTTGCTACTCGTTGTGTTGGAGAATCTGGAGATAATAAATTAGGAAAAGCACTTTCTAAAGCTTCCAACTTTTTATACAAGGTATCATATTCAAAATCACTAATCACAGGGTCATTCAAAACAGAATATCGCCATTCATGGTATTGGATAACTTCACTTAAAGCATTGACTTGGTCGCTTGCCCCTAACTCATTGGCCGCAGTGTTAACTTTTAATAATTCTTTGGAAAGATTGAATAAGGTTTTTTGTTTTTCTTTAGCGAACATAAAAACGGATGGTTATCGTAGGGTTTTATCTACGTATTGTTAAAAAACGGGTGTAGTTTAAAGTATTACTTGAGGGACGAGGAAACTAATAATCTACCAGCTTGACGGATTATTTATCGCCTCTTCCATTACAAAGATACCCTTTTTCACGAACAAAACATAACTATTTTGCTATAATTTAATTATTTTTTGCGTATTTATAACTTTTTTGCTAGTATTTTGTAAAAAATAAATACCTGTGGGTAATTGACTTAAATCAATCGGTATTATTTGTTTACCCGCAGCTAAATGGATGGTTTGCTCGTGAAATATTTGCCCTGTAGCACTGATGATTTTTGTTATCAAGGTTTCCTGTTTTTGGCTCTCTATTGTAAGGGATAAATAGTCTGCTACAGGGTTAGGCGCAACTTGTAAACCAATACCAATCGTACTTAAATCAGCCACACTCGAAACGATATTTTCGGTTAAGTTTAATTCTACAGGAAGCGTGGCGCCGTCACCACTAGTTGACCCATTTCGATTAACGCCAATGCCCGTAGCATAAAAACTAAGGTTGCCACTCCCCGCTTCGGGTGCTTGCCATTGTACCAAAAATTCATTGCTATCGCTTACTCCTTTGTGCTCTGCATAAACTCGATTGTTTATGGTCGAACCTTCGATTTGTACATTATCAGAATGCCCA
>JBGCFJ010001242.1:0-16370 GCA_045106885.1 Saprospiraceae bacterium | reverse complement strand
CAACCATTTATACCGCCTTTTTCCCTTCTAAGAAACTCAAAAAATGCGTCCATAATCCATTATGCAAGCATTTTTTGAATTCCTTAGAAGAAAAATTGACTGGTCTAACTGGCTAATTATTTTCTCCACTTTGCCTTAGTGGGGGTTTGCACCCAATTCCGAAACACCTCTTCTTCTAGGAAGTCCTCCATCTCGTAGGTGCTGTAGGTTTTGAAATTCATTAAAAATTGTTATTGTTGAATGTGATTTGGTTGTATTAATTATGGTCTTATTGGAGACCTTCTATAGCTGGATGGGATGAGATTTTGATTTGTAACCCTTGGGATGGAGATTTTTTTGAAAAAATTTAAGAAAGGCAAGGTTGATTTGTAAAAGAAAGGTTATAAAGCTATAGTGAGTAATCTATCTGTAAATAAACTTAAAGAGTTGAAATACTATAAAGTAAAGTGTTACATTTTAGGGCTGTAATGATACTCCTACTATCATCAGCATTTTTTCTAAAGGTGGCCATTTGGCTACTTTTAAAATTAGGATTATGAACTTCCTCCCAAGTTTCTAAATAGCTTATCGTAGCTTTTATCCTTTGGCATAAATAGATAATATTTCTCTGCCCTTTTATTAATTTTTACCAATGTCACAATTTTGTACTTTTAATAGCGTAACTGCTGACAATTTAGCCAAGCTATTGAGACGATTAAAAAGATGGAACAAAAACGGTCTCATCCCTTATTAAATCGGCTAAAAGAAATGTTTGTTGAAAGTGTAGAGGGGCAACAAGCAACTTTTGATGACTTGACAAAACCCAGAAGGCAAATTTTCTCTTTTTTGAATCGTATTTTTTAGAATGGTTTGTATTGCTTGATTACCAATAAACCAATTTTTCGGATTATTTTTGCTAAAAATCGTCATCAAAATAAATAAAAATGAAAAACCTCCTATGGCTTACTAGCCTTTTATTATTAATGATAGCTTGTAATAATGCTCAAGAATCAGTTGCTAATGAAGATAGAACACCACCAGTTTTAGCACCTTTTGAAAAACTAGATACCATTGCCACCAATGATTGGTGGAATCGACAGCCGAATAAAATTATTGAAGTAAAAGTGCCAAGAGATGAAGTAGTGGCTTTTGGACTATATACGGTTGCGAATAATACCTTAAAATTATCCGCTCAATTATTTCCTTTGTATCCAGAGGAAACAAGAGCGGTTCGTTTGGAAATAAAAGAAGGCGATATGTGGAAAGAGATTCAACAGCAACAAGTCAATGATATTGGTTGGTCTGCTTTGTTTCGAGTAGAAACTTGGGATACTACGAAGGATATTCCTTATCGGTTACGGCATGGCGAAAAAGCAATGTTTGAAGGTTTAATTAGAAAAGACCCCAAAGAAAAAGCAGAAATTAAACTAGCTGCTTTTTCTTGTAACAGTAATCAAGACCGAGGAGATAGAACGAATTATATTCGAAATGTGAATCACCAAGACCCAGATTTACTGTTTTTTGCAGGTGACCAATCTTATGACCATCGAGAGCATACAGCTGCTTGGTTAAAATTTGGGATGCAATTTCGGGATATTATCCGAACTCGACCGACCATTACGATTCCTGATGACCATGATATTGGACAAGGTAATATTTGGGGAGAATATGGCAAAAAAGCTGCTTCTATGGCAGGTAATGATGGCGGTTATTTTTTCCATCATGAATATGTGAAAATGGTTGAACGTTGCCAAACAGCACATTTACCAGACCCTTTTGACCCGACGCCTATCCAACAAGGCATTGGCGTTTATTATACCAATTTAATTGTAGTTGGTATTGATTTTGCAATTTTAGAAGACCGAAAATTTAAGTCTGGACCCAAAGACAAAATTCCACAACAAGGGCCTAGGCCAGACCATATACGTAATCCTAATTATGACCCTAAATCTGTAGATGTGGAAGGCTTGGAATTATTGGGGAATCGACAATTGACTTTTTTAGACATTAAAAAAAAAAAAAAAGAAGGCATTTCAATGAAAGCCGTTTTATCGCAAACAGGTTTTTGTGGTGGCGCACATTTACATGGTAAAAAAGAAAACCGTTTACATGCTGATATGGACTCTAACGGTTGGCCACAAACAGGTCGGAACAAAGCTTTGCGAGCCATCAAAAAAGCGAATGCCATACATATTGGCGGCGACCAACACCTAGCCACGGTTATTCGTCATGGAATTGATGAATTTGAGGACGGTCCTTGGGCATTTATCGTTCCTGCTTTGGTCAATAATTATTACAGTCGTTGGTGGTGGCCAGAAGATGAAAAAGCAGGGAAAAATAATAACGACTTATTACCTTGGACAGGGCAATATTTAGATGGCTTTAATAATAAAATCACTATGCAGGCTTATGTGAATCCCGAAAATCCTTCCAGAGGCAGTGGATATGGTTTGATTCGATTTGCAAAAGCAGATAATACCGTAATTTTGGAATGTTGGCCTAGAGAGGTAGATGTTACGAAGAGAGCAGCTGCGCAATTTCAAGGCTGGCCAATTACCGTGAATTTGGATTAAATCCCATTGGTCTAAAAACAACAACTAGTGGTTAGTCAACGTTGAAATGACGTGTGTAAGTTTGGATGAATTTTGGAGGTGATCAAGGCAAAAAACGCAGACATAGCCGTAGCTATGGCGAGTATTTTTAACGATGGGCAGATTCAAAAGTCGTCAAAATTACCCGTCAATTTTATCTTGACTAACCACTAAACTTTATTCTGAAAGCTAAGTGCTTCCAGAATTCTAAGTTCTATCCATTACCCAGAGAATAGTTTTTAATAGCGCCGAAGCTACGCTCCTTTGAAAAAATAGCTAAAAATGGCACTTCTACAGATGGTGTCGAAGCGATGCTCCTTTAAAAATATCAAAAGAGCGTCGCTCTGACCCCGTCTGTAGCAAAATGATGTAAAAAAAGGCATCAAAGGAGCGTAGCTTCGACCCCATTTTTCCATTTTATTCTGTGGGTAATTAGTAGAACTCTAAGTTCTGGAAGTATTTTCCGTACGATTTATTTTATAACTTTCTATAAAATCATCCAATGCAAATTATTAAAAAAATAGGAACCATTTTTGTTTTCGCCTTATTGACGATTAATGCACTTCAGGCACAAAGACCTGATGGCGGCGGCAGAGGAGGCGACCCTAAAGAAAGAGCCAATCAACAAACAGATAGAATGATTGAAGCACTAGATTTATCAGCTGCTCAAGGAGAAAAAATTAGAGCTTTGAATGTAGCATTTGCAGACAAAATGCTGGTCGCTCGGAAAGAAGCTAGAGAAAGCGGTGATAGAGAAGCCATGCGAGCAACCATACAAACGATGAGAAAAGAGCAGAATGAAAAGATGAAAAAGTATTTGACTGCCGAACAAGTAACAAAGTGGGAAAAGATTTTAGCAGAGAGACCTGAAAGAGGAGAAAGAGGAGCTTCTTTATCAGATTGATACTTTCCACTGGCTATCCCTTCATATAATTGCATGACTAGTTTTCCGTATTTAGTATTGTTAGCGCCTATTAACTCAATTTTCTGCGTTTTGATGCGACTGACACTCCTTGCTATTAAAATTCAGCAAGGAGCATTGGGTGTAGGGAAAAGGGTAAACCTATTTATACTTGAAAGATTTTCCCTTTATAAAACTTAAAATTAGTCAACTACTTACTGTTTTTTACGCCTCCGCTCCTAGAAGCACTCACGCTCCATACGATTTATTTTAGAATAAACACCATTGACCTCAGAGCTTAGAGACTTTTTTATTTATCATACAACGCCCCAATCTTTTAAAACGGCATCGGTATCCTCTCCTGCAGCACGTGCTCCAAATTGTACTTCACTTGCCGTTCTGCTAAATTTAGGCGCAGGCGCAGGCTGAGTCATACCATCTACTTCAATATAAGCGTTGCGAGCGATATTATGTGGATGTTGCTGGGCTTCTAGAAAATCTAAAACGGGAGCAAAACAAACGTCTGTACCTTCCATAATTTCACACCATTCAGCCCTTGTTTTGGCCTTAAAAATAACCGCCATTTTTTCCTTCATATTAGGCCACTCTTTCTGATTCATTTGAAAACCAAAAGTTTCCTTATCTAATTCTGCTTTTTCCATCAGTAAAGCGTAAAATTGAGGCTCAATGGAACCAATGGAGACATACTTTCTATCTTTGGTTTCATAAGTATCATAAAAATGAGCAGCAGAATCTAAAAGGTTCGCACCTCTTTTCGGTGACCACATGCCCATTGCATGTAAAGAATTAAACATAGCCATTAAATTGGCAGAACCTTCTGTCATGGCAGCATCAATAACTTGTCCTTTTCCTGAAGTTTTGACTTCTACTAAAGCAGCTAAAATTCCCTTTACCAAAAACATCGTACCACCACCGTAATCGCCGACTAGATTGAGTGGAGGTATAGGATTTTCTTCTTTTCGGCCCATTGCATATAAAGCACCAGAAAGGGAGATGTAATTAATATCATGCCCTGCAGCTTGTGCCAAAGGGCCTGTTTGTCCCCAACCTGTCATCCGGCCATAAATTAATTTGGGGTTTCTTGCATGACAAATTGCTGGACCAACCCCTAATCTTTCCATGACACCAGGACGAAAACCTTCAAATAAAACATCTGCTTTATCCACTAATTGTAATAGCGTATTAATCCCTTCTTTACTTTTCAAATTTAAAGCAATAGACCGCTTGCCTCTACGACTACAATCAGGCAATCTGCGTTTCTTAGGGTCTGTTCTTCGTTCGACAGAAATTACTTCCGCACCCATATCTGCTAATAACATTCCTGCAAATGGTCCAGGACCAATGCCTGCCATTTCTACAATTTTTATTCCTTTAAGTGGTCCCATTTATTAATTTTAAAATTTATCAAATATTATAAAAAGTCAACGCATTATCTGCAAATAATTTTTGCTAATCCTGCTCTCCGCCCTTTTTCGTAATAAAATTTTTAGCTACTTCATTTTATCCTCTTCCTTCAAATTGTATTTCTTTTTCAGTAAATGCTTGTAGTAATAAGCTTTTGTGTGCCATAATCAGGCTTAAGGGAAAAGTATTCTGATGAGCCTCAATAACTATAGAGTCGTTTCTTACTTGCCAAATATTCTAAAATTCATCTTCCGCCCAATTTTCATTAGCTAACTTTGCTGGAGAACCATCTGTGAATTTCTCTGATAGCAGATGCCCATTTTTGACCTTTTCAATAACGGTTACTTCTAATGTATCTCTAGTATATTCATGATTGCCGCCTGAAAGTGGTTCATAAATGTCCCCTTTTGCTAATAAGTAATAGAATTTTTGACCAACTTTTAAATTTCCTAAATTCATATTCGAATCCATCGGGGATTTTTAAGGAGTAGTAAATCTACCCTAGATTATTACAAAGCGCCTTTGTTATCTTCAAAAACGCTTCAAT
The DNA here is from genome assembly GCA_045106885.1 of Saprospiraceae bacterium. Taxonomy (GTDB): domain Bacteria; phylum Bacteroidota; class Bacteroidia; order Chitinophagales; family Saprospiraceae; genus JAFMDF01. The sequence goes on along the minus strand of JBGCFJ010001242.1, from coordinate 10,927 downwards.
ATCTGCTAAACTATGACAATGAATAGGAGATACTCGAATAGCCCCTTGTAATTCCAATGATTCCAACATTCTTGCGGAATAAGGGCTGGATAGCAGTCGTTCATAAGTAATCACTCCCGCTTCCTCATATAATTCTACTGCCTTTTTATAGTCTAGATTATCGAATCCAATAGGTACTATAAAGTCTCTTTGGGTCAAATCTTTGTGGTCTAGGTAAGCATGAACGCCCTTAATATGTCTAATCCCTTCTATGTTTTTTGTTCCCTCTAGCATCGCATGCAGCAGCGCTCTTTCATGTAACTTTATGCTATTCATGCCTTCCTCAAAAAGTGTTCTTTGGTCGGTAGTCGTTATAAACTGTTCCCCTATCCAACAAACATACTTAACAACTTCTGTAAGTGCTGCAAAATGAGCGGGCGTAGGACTTCCTAACTGCCAAAAATTAGCTGGTTTAGCAATTAATTTATTGTGCGCCACTTTGGAAAGCCTTTCAGAAACATAACCGACACCAAAACCACGAGGACCAAAAAATTTATAAGGTGCAAAATTGATTCCATCAACAGGCACTTTAGTAATGTCAATTATACCATGAGGCGCATGCTGAACGGCATCCGCTACGATATAAAGGTCTGGTTTAATTTTTCTAGCTGCTGCTACAATCTTTTCTGCATCGAGTAAAGCGCCAGAGATATTGGAAGCATACATAAAATTCAGTAAGCAAGTATCTGCATCAATCAGTTTTATTATCTCTGCCACATCAACTCCACCAGTCAATGGATTTGTTTTGGCTATTCTTAATTCTTTCCCCGTTTTTTCAGCATAAGATACCATTGCGTCATAAGCAGAAGGGTGTTCTAACATCGTGGTAACCACATTTCCGCCAGAGACATTTTTCATTACTGCGCTCACCATATCAAACATGACCATAGAAGCAGTCAACGAGGTAACGATACTTCCTCCTTTACTATTTAGGATGGTTTCGATGGATTGATAGCCTTCTCTTTGTATATCCATTAACCATAAAGCAATCTTATTTCCATGCTCTGGACAATCAGGTAATTGGTCTAATTTCGTAAAAATATCATTGGCAGCTTTCAATCTAAAAGAACCGCCTGAATTATCGAAAAACAATCTTTTTTTATTGCTAATGGGGTCTATGTCTACATGATAAAATTTTTCTTTGATGGCTTTTGTTAGGGTTTCGCTAAACAGTTCGCCTTGTATTGATTGATGTTGCATTGCAATGTCCTTTTTAATTTATTACTGGACATTTTTTTTGGATTCAGAGGAGATACAGAGACCACAGAATTATAAATGTTAATAATGGTCACATTGATACGCTATATCTTTTCTAGCATTCTGTTTCTTAGAAAATGTTCAGTAGTGAGAAAAAACTAAGTGATTTAATTATAAATGCTGAATACCCCAACTAGATAAACTAAACTATACTCGTCAAAAAAACTCCATGCCCCTCTATGAACTCCGTCCCTCCGTGGTAAAAAAACGGTCGCTTGAGTAATTACTGCTAAATCTGACGACTCAAAACCATCTCTCATCACATCGTCATCTGCCTAAAAGTAATCCCCAACATTTTTTGCGCATCCAACACTTTTTGCATTTCACCAGGAATAATCAAAGCGATGGATTGCCCTGTTTTACCTGCTCTAGCTGTTCGACCACTTCTATGCGTATAATAATCTAACTGGTCTGGCATTTGGTGATGCAACACAAAAGTGAGGTCATTCACATCTATCCCTCTGGCAAAAACATCGGTAGAGACCAAAAATTGAATGCGTTCTTTGGTAAAAGCACGCATGACTTTATCCCGTTCCTTTTGTTTCATATCTCCTTCTAATGCACCTACGGAGAAACCTGCCTTTTGTAATTGTTCGGTTAATTTTTGCGTACCTGCTTTCGTTCTACAAAAGATAACTCCTCGTTCCTTTTTTCTTTTGTGCAGTATCCTTGTAATGAGTTGTACTTTATCTTTAATCTGGGTATTGATGAAATGATGCGAAATATTTTCATTAACGACGGAATGTTTATTGACTTCAATTCTAATCACATCAACAGACATGTAGGTCTTAACAATCTGTTTAATTTCTGACCGCATCGTGGCAGAAAACAACCAAGTATTTCGGTTAGACAGATTATTGTATTTTAGAATTTTATTCAAATCTTCTTTAAAACCCATACTGAGCATTTCATCCGCTTCATCTAAGATTAACGTTTTAACGGGACTAATATTTATAGCTCTACGCCCTATTAAATCCAGCAAACGGCCTGGGGTAGCGACCACAATGTGCGTCGGTCTCCTTAATCGCCTCATTTGCCGTTCTATTCGCTCCCCACCATAAACGCCTTCTACAAAAATGGGCACCTCAATGTATTTGGTGAATTTAAAGAGTTGCTTTTTTATTTGTTGCACCAACTCCCGTGTAGGCGCAATGATTAAGCCTTGCACTTCTGGTTTGCTAGCATCTATAGTGTTCAAAATAGGTAAGCCAAAAGCGGCTGTTTTTCCAGTTCCTGTTTGCGCTAAACCGATTAAATCAGTCTTTTTTCCTAAAAGTTTTGGTATGACGGCTTCTTGAATCTCCGTTGGCTTTTCAATATTGAGTTCTTTTAATGCTTTTATGTAATCCGGACTTATTCCTAATTTGGCAAATGTGGTCATGATTTTTTATTTTGGGGCAAAGGTAGGGGGTAGTTTTGATAATTAAGGGGTTTACGAGGGAAATCCTTTTTTGTGGATAGTAAGGTGGGGAAGAACAAGTCATCGGAATGGGCAAGTGCGGGCGGCTTTTATTACACAGCTGTATGCATTTTTACTTGCCCCTAAGCAAAACCTCTTCGCATTATGACATCCTAGATTTGGTCTAAACCCGTATGAATATTTGCTGAAGGTTGGTTGGTGGTCGCCATCTTTTGGGCGGTACATTCAATAATGACCAAAGAGGACAAGTCTATTGAAATTCTCCAGAATAAGGAGTCTTTTGAAGTATTTTGCTAGTTCTTCTGTAAGTTGAGTTTGTTTTCTACTTTTTCTAAAAGCCACCTTCGATTTGTCATTGGTTGGACCCGTTTAATTTCTTCAATAATCGCAAGTAGTTTTACACGTTTGGCTCTTATTATTTTATAAAGGTAATTAGTGAAATTTAAATAGGTATGTTTAATGTTTTGGGCAATCTTTTTATTTCTTTTTAGATAAATCGTAAAAGAGGCAATCATTGAAAGTAAAGCCTCTTCTTCGTCTGTTTCGAAGTAAATTTTTAGGAGTATTGTCTTTGTTCCTAACACATAAAAAATATCTGAATACTGGACTTGAATCAAATGTCCTAAGGCTTCATCGTAATTTTTCTTTCTGTATTGCAAATCAGCCATATTAAAATGAAAAGCATCCTCCTGATAAACTATTTCTAGATGCTTATGATATTCTTGGATAAAATTAGCCGTCCAATCATACTTCTTTAAATTAAAACCTAGTTTCACTACATTTTTAAAAGTCCAAGGAGTGAGATAACCATTCTCATAAATGAATTTGTGTTGAATGCCCTCTAAGTATAGTTCTAAGCATTGTTCGACATAGAAATAAACATTATTGTTTTGTTGTATTTGTAAAGTGCAGTAATTGATGCCAAATACATATAAATCGGTCTTTTCTTTACTCGGAAGAATAGATTGATATTTTTTTAAAAGTTGTTTTAATCTAATAAATGCTTCATCAGTATTAGTTTTTGTTTGCAAATTATAAATCATCAAATAAATCATCATAATTGGAGACAATTTCTCTTTCTTTTCTTCTAAATGCGCTATAACCGGTTCAATAAAATGTATGTCTACATCAACAGAAAGTATATTTTTCCAATCTAATAACACACAGGTTAATTTAAGTTTATTGTAAAAATAAAATTCATCTAAATCTTCGATAGTAGTATGTAAAATAGGGTCATACTTTCTTGGGTCTTGGGATAAAAAATGTTGTCGGGAAATATGTGCTAATTGATATTGAGCAAGTAAAGCTTGCTGGTTGTTTTGGTTGTCAATTAGATTTGATGTTTTCTTATGATAAGTCCGATAATGCTTTTCTAATTTTCGTTCCATCAATTCTTCCAGAATAACTAGATTGCTGGTAGCAGGATTTTGTTCTACGTGATGGACCAGTAAAAATTTTTCTGCCAATTTTAGTAAGCCATAAATTAAATCTTCTAAAATTTTCCGGTCAAATTTTTCCTTTGGAAAGATTTTGGAAAAAACGACGGCTTTCGTCAATTTGTTTTCGTCAAATATTGGATTTTGTTTTCTTAAATACTGAAAGAAGGAGATTACTTTTTTATTCTTATTGAAATAAGGAGATGCTAAAAATTCGGCAAAATTTCGCCATTCACTTTGATTAAATGTATTTAATAATGCTATTAATTTACTATTTTTCATCTTGATTCGCAGTTTAAACAGGCGTGTTTATATTTAATTAAATTACGATTAATTGTCATTTAAAATAGTTTATAAAACTGATTTCCAATATTTAATAAATTAAAATTAATTGTTATTTATTAAAATTAATTCATTGACTAATTCGTAAATACCTCAAATTTGTAATTGTGCAAAGTACTTTATTTACCTAGATTTGTACCAATCTTACTTATTAATTGTATTTGTTGTTTCCATCCATCTTATTAAGCCTACATTAATAATACCAAAAAAGTAATACACGAATAGTGTCTTTCTATTTCAATTTTTTGGTGGCTCTTTTATAGAACTATTATTGAATTAAAAAGGGTTCTTTGACAATTTTTGCAAAAGTGTAAAAAATGATTAAATTTCTACCTCAAAAAAGTAGAGATAAATCAAAATTTAACGTTTTATGAGCTGCTGTTCAATATTCCAAATTTAGAAGTTGAACAAGTAGAATTTAAGCAAAATACAATCCACATTTTTGTAGAATAAACAAAATCGACTCTGAAACCTGTCCAAATTGTGCGAAATTGGTAGATACCAAAATATCGGCGACAAATCTGAGACTTAGATATTAGTAGACGAAAAGTAATATTACATCTTCAAGCCCATCAATATCTATGTGAATGTGGTCGTAGATTTAGCGAAGCATTTGATTTAGTATCTTCTGGCAAAAGTTATACTAAAAGATTATGTAAGGGAGCAGGCAATAAATAAGATACCAGAAGATGTAGCTTTAAAATTTAGGCACAAAATAAAATTGCGCTCTATAGGTTTGACTAATTAAAAACATCTACTATGATAACTAAGAAATTAACAGAAGAAAAATTCAATCAACTTCTGCCCTTATTGTACGAAGCTTATCCCAAAACAAAAGATAATCAACCTAAAATCAATGAGGTTGTAAAGTTATATAAAGAAACTTCTTTTTGTGACAATACGATAGTAGGTTTAGTAGATGTATCAAAGCGGTCTTTTGTCTATTTAAGTGATAATGTTAATCAACTAGGTTACTCAAAAACAGCATTAGTAGGAAGAGGGATACTTAATCCATTTACTGTGATTCATAACTCCCATCATTCTTTTCCATTTAAATATCTTAAGTTGCAAAATAACTTTTTAGAAAATATTTCTAAGGACCACATTAATTCAAAAAGTTATTTCTGTGGCGTAAAACTATTGGATAAAAAAAGAGAGAATCGTAGACTGTTTATTAAAACAAAAACGCTATTAGTTGACGAAAAAAACAATGCGACTTTAATTGTTTGTTTCATAGAGGATATTACTCATTTAATCAAAAATGATGCTTATTGGTTAAGAATTCAAAATGGGAATAAAAGTGCTGCATATGTACAGCAAAGAGGAAAAAAAGAATTTAAAGATGTCATTTCTAAAAAAGAAAAAGAAGCGCTTCTTTTAATGGCCAAACATAAATCCAATATAGAAATTGCCAATGAGTTATTTGTTTCCATCTCCACTGTAGAATCTCATCGTAAAAACATGATAAAACGTCTTGGCGCAGCTAGTTCTGGCGCATTAGTTCATCTCTGTAAAATGGCCCATATTATTTAAACTGGCGTTATTAATATAGTAAGTACTCAATCCTCTAGTTTAAATCGTCCGATGACTACGTCGTCGGATGATCTAAACCAACTCATCGGACGACGGAGTCATCCGACGAGTTGGTTTTGCTACTATATTGAGCATTTACTTAATATAGTCGTAAAAAATTGATTACCAATTAATTATGGGATTCACTCTTTGCAAAAGGTCTATTGTTAAAATACATAAATTAGTACAGTTTTCATCACCAGTTTGGGTAATTTTCTTCGTTTATTTTGCGATGAGTATTAGATACTAGTAAATTGTATAAAAAACACCAATTACCTTCAACTATAATACTTTTTTACACACATACTGTAAGTTATTGGGCGAAAATAATCTAGACCATTTTCTTTGGGATTTTGATTTAACTTATTTTATAGCCTTACTAACAAAGTACATAATTCAATAGAAATCATCAAGCAGATAATCTTTTCTAGACTAGTTTTAAATTTTTCACTTATAAATTAGATTTATTGAGTACTATTAGACAAGTGTTTTAGATTTTACAAATAATATTTTTACTAATATTTTACTTAAAAAAATATTGATAACCAATTATTTATACAATGATAGATTTCATTATGTAATACTTTGTCATTAAGTAGACGATATTTTCATTACGTATATTCTAAAAATATGTAATTGAAGTAAAACCTTTTTAAATGTATTTTTGAATCAGAAGTCGAGAACAAATTCAAACACCCTTTATTCCCCACATACAGCACCCCGCAATCAATCTTGAAAGTACTTTAATTTTTCTCTTCTAAATCTTCCCCCAATTTTTTTAAAAGAAGTTGTTTTAAGCAAAAGTGTTACTTAAAAAGTAACAAACGAACACAAACATTCTATGAAAAACGCACATTTATTTTTACTAATTTCCTTTGGCTTAGTTTTCTCTTCATTTGGAGTGAATCCTATCCCCGTATCTGTAAAGGATATTCTGCAAAGTGTAGAAAAAGACCGGCGTATTGCTAGTCTCCTTCCAATAGATAATCTAGAGAAATTAGTTGATAATCGCTTACCTATTCTCAATGATTTGGGGGTTAGATATGGAACAGATGATTTGACTGATGCGAAGCAACAATATGCAGTTCGTTTTGGTTTCAATTCCTTTAAAATGATTAAGGAACAGCAATCGGTTGATAACAGCCAATTTAGGCTGTACCAAGCTAAAAGAGCTGAAATACTTCGTGAAATCACGCTAGAGCGATATTTGGATATCGTTGATTTACATTTTGCACAGAACCTCATTCATACCAACCGAACTTTAGAAACCCTTCTAAATAAAAAAAATACCGTCCTGAAAACCAGCCTACAAAAAGGCATCTCTATAAAAATTAAAGATTTAGCAGAAACAGAAGAAGACTTAAAAGAATTAGGACATTCCGTAGATAGGATGAATGGTATATTAATGACTAGTCAGCAGAAAATTAAAAACTATTTAGGGCTTCGAGAAGCATTTGTCTTGAATATTGACAATTTCATTACTATTGAAAAATTAAAAGAAACACTTTCTTCTATTAAAAAAAATAAGCAGTTAATACTGCCTGACCTTAATGTAAATGAACATCAAATCCAATTAGCTGAATCAGAACTACGCCTAGAAGAAGTTACACACAAGCAAATTTTTGATGGCGTGCAATTGACTTATGAACGGAAACCTAAATCAGAAACAATTTCCCAAGATTTTGCCTTTCGAGTAGGTTTTAATGTTCCTTTAAAGAGTAAATTAAGAGCGAAACAAAATAAATTACTCTTAGAATTAAAGGAAGCAGAAAATGAGCGTCAATTTGTTTTATACAATACGCAGAAACAAATCGAACTATTAGTTTTCAAAATCGAAAATTTACTCCAGCAATACGAAACGAATCAAGCAACTATAAATAGTGGATTCTCTTATAAGCTCTTGAATAGCCCTAAAATATTAACCACCCTAAGCCCTACTGACATTATAGATTTAAAAATTATTCAGCATAAAAAAAATAGTAGCTTAATTAAGTTAGAGTATGAATTAATAAAAGAATACGTCGAACTGCTAGACCTTACAGGTTATTTGATAGCTGCTCCTAATAGAAATTATTTAAGTAACACTTTGGAGCAATGCTAGTGATAGTAGTAACAAAGAGTAGCATTAAGCGGCCAATAAGCAAATGATTATAATTACTTGTGGCTTGAACGACTATCTGATTAAAAAATATAATTAAAAAACTATGGACTTCTTCGCAAAACTATTCAAATGGCCTAAGGCTAAACAAAAAACAGTAATCATACCTAGAATTACGGCTAGAGTAATCATAGAACAAGACGATCAATACCTTTTTCTACTACAAACAGATGAAAGAGGCGGGCGCTTGTCCTTGCCAGGAGGAGGAATAAAATATAAAGAATCTGTTCGAAAAGGTCTAGTTCGAGAAGTAAAAGAAGAAACAAATCTGATTGTTAGCAAAAAGGCTTTGATTCCAGTACATACGCATTATAGGAAAAAAAAGCAGGCATTAGAAATTATTTTCTTTTTTAAAATCACGATCAATGATTTTTCAGATTTAGCCTTAAACGAACCTGAAAAATTTACGCATTTTGTTTGGCATTCAAAAGAAAATATTCCAAAAAATTTAATTCCTGAATGTAAAATAGCTTTAAAAAAAATTAATAAAGGCATCATTTTTTCAGAAAAAAGAAAGAAAAAGAAAAAATCTAAAAATAAGATTATCCCCAATACTACTACTACAAATGTACTCCCGACATTAACAGAACTCCCTTTAATAAAACAACCACTCCCTGTACGCCTTTAGTAGAAGGTAATCCTTTCCTAAGTTGCTCCCCCTTTAATTTTGTTGAGAATTTATCTCCAACAAGTTCTTACGAATCAATTGCTAATACATTTTTTAAAACACTTATTATGAACAAATTCTATCTATCTTTAATAACCCTACTATTTTGTCTGGGCACTTTACAAATTGGGCATAGCCAATGTCTGCCATCTGCTCCAGATTCGGATAATGATGGTGTTTGTAATGTCGAAGATCAAGCGCCTAATTTTGATGATGATTTAGATATTGACGACGATGGTATTCCCTATTTCGAAGATGATTGTATTGATGTCAATCAAAACGGAATCTGTGATGATGTCGATACAGCGCCCATCACAAAAAAACTTAAAGTTCATTTTAGTTTAAAAAGAGGGTTTTATGACAATGCGATTCAAGTAAGCCTAATTCCTAATCGTCCTAACACGGCTATTCGTTATACGATAGGAACGGACCCAGATTGCCCTACAGCAAATTCAGGAACGGCCTATTCTGGACCAATTTCAATTAACAGTCAAAGTGAATTACAAACACTAAAAGTAATTGGAAGCAATGGCAACGAAACGACAAAAGTTTATACCCATACTTATTTATTCAATGGGCATAATAAGCCGACGGTTGTTTTCAGTTGTAGTCCTTATGCAGAGGCTCCTGGAAAATCTGAGACGCCAATTAGTTTTGAATTTATTGTACCAAGTAGCTCTACGCTAAAGAGTGTGCAAGAATATGCAGGAACAAAACCATCAAGTGGAGGCGTGCAATCGGGTACAAGTGATAAAATATTTTTCAGATCTGCTTATGGAGCAGGAACGATGAAGGAAGATTTATTCTCTGATCACTATTATGGGGTAAAGCCTGTTAATCGGTTTGACCAATTATTTTTAAGAGGAGATCACTCCTACGGAACGAGGTTGAATCAATTAATTGCGCATGATGCTTTGAGAGCAACAGAACAGCTCTCCCCTGCTGGAAGACATGTGTATTTTTATGAATTTGGTAAGTTAGAAGATGTAAGACACTTGCAAGAAAGACCAGAAGGTGGATTTATGGAAGCATGGACGGGTATTGATAAGCCTAACTATGAGGCGTACTCCGGTGACCAACACGCTGATTTGGTTTCTAGAGTAAAAAGTGGAACTTGGGCAGAAACCAAGAAGTTGATCAACATAGAATCTTTTGGTAATTTTTTATTAAACCAATGGGTTGGTAATTGTTGGGATTTTTGGTCTAATAGAAATTATAGAACTGCGGGACCGACTAATTTAAATGCTGCTGATGGAGAAGGATTATCATGGCATTATTTTAATTGGGATTGGGATTTAGCTTTCCCTACCAGCCCAACAAGTTGGAGACATTCTGCTTTTGCGGCTCCTGAAGGCATTTTAGAAGACATCAGAGATAATGTAGAATTTGAATTAGCATTTGCTGATATCATTCATTGCTCAATGTATGAAGGTGGAGCACTTACTGGTGATGAATATGTAGAGAGAGTATTGTACAGACACAATGAATTACAAAGTTTTATTTTACCAAATAATGATTTTGATATAAATTATCAAATAAGTAGTGTCACGAACTATATACCTGCCAGAGTAAATTGGTTAAAAGGGCAATTGACATCAAATAATTATTATTCTGATTTGAAGGCAGTAGGTTATTCGCTTTCTGAAGGTGCTATTTCTACAGGACAGCAATTAACCTTGTCAAATCCTAGTGGAAGTGGCGATATTTATTATACTTTAGATGGCTCAGATGTTCGAACAGAGGCAGGTACATTAAAGTCTACTGCTATTCGTTATACAGGACCAATTGCTTTAAATGCGGGTGTTTACGATGTATTCGCTAGAGTTTATAATCCTTCGGCATCCAATATGATAGACCGATGGTCTGCTACTTGCGGTTACAAAACTTATTATATTGACCAAGCATATAGCAATATTGTCATTAACGAAATCCATTATAGTCCTTTAGGACAAATCCAAGGTCAAGATACTATTTCAGGAAAGGAATTTGAATTTATTGAATTAAAAAATATCGGTACTACACCTGTCAATTTGAAA